>CAZWOY010000204.1:0-7215 GCA_964635255.1 uncultured bacterium | reverse complement strand
CCACCGGTAGGGCAGGCGTCCCCGCCTGCCTTCTCAACCTTGCAGAGTCGCACTGGCAGGCAGGGACGCCTGCGCCACTACTATTGATATATTTCTATAATGTGCGAAACATGAGTTAACAAAACCTGTATAACCTGTAAATCAAACTTGTACAAATATAGCTTATCTGCTTGCCGCCCATATTTCTTAATGCTATCATGGGATCCTGACCGTTTTTTGGACGATTCTGCTTTGGTTTGATCTCGCCTCGATTAAATATTCTCCGGCAGGCAGCGAATTCAAACCGGGATAGATTTCCCCCATCGTAAACGTATGAAAGCCGGCAGGAAGATTATGAAAACTGCGGTTGGAAATTCGTTTGCCGTTTATATCGTGCAGATAGATATCTAATTCGCCGTCTTGCTGAATTTTTACATCGAGTCTGGCGGCGGCGTTAAAAGGATTTGGAAACACTTCCAATCGGGTCCCTGCCGGCGTCGGCGCAGGTTGGCGAAAATCGACGTTATTCCCACCGGGATAACCATATATATGCGCCGTTAAAACTCCATTGTCCAAAGTGCAATAGATAAATTCGACTCTTCCATCTCCATCGTAATCGCCTGTATAGGCAGTAAAATGACCATCGCTTTCAATTTGCCTGCGCCACTCGCGATCTCCATCCTCCCCGGAATAAACACTAACGGATCCGGTCCAATTTCCCTGGTCTGCATTGTAGTAGTATGCGGTAACAAGCATTTCATAGTCGTCATCATCGTCCAGATTCAGCACAGAAAGCGTATTCCCGGGGAAACGGCACAACTCCCGCCGGTCGCTGCCGCTGACGAGGATTATCTCCTGAGTTCCGTTGCGCGTTACATTAAACTGAATATCGTCGCAGCCGTCCTGATTATAATCATACGCATGACCGCCAAGGGAGGGACTCGACCATCCCCAGCCGCTCTCTACGTTTTCAATGGTATATTCCCACTCCAGTTGATACTGCGCCACAGCCAACTGTGCAAACAAAAGAAGAGAGAATAGAAACAACGCCGGTTTAATCATGTCTGACTCCAAAATATTTTGAAATTACCGAAACAAACACTCAGCAATTTTCAAGAAGAAATTGCTTTAATGTGAATCTGGACCTTGGTATAAAAAATAATTAAAAATAATTGCCAAAATGCTATAAAACCAAAGTTAATAATCAATTTAATCGATCTATTTATCCCATTATTTATAAATAAAATAAAAAAGAGCATTTTTTAATGCGTTAACATTTTCTTAACGCTTCATTAACTGCAATCTAACGATAGTGCATGTACTTATCTTTTTAAATTTGTCTTAAATGAAAATTCATAAATGCCGTATCAGGCATTTTTGGATTGACGAAAATTTAATTTGTGGAGATACATGTGAAAGCAAAAAATCAATTTTTGCTACTTTTAATTTTTACCATTTTAATTTCATCGAGTCCGGCTTTGGGAGCCGTGATCAAGGGAACCGTACTCGATTCAGGCACAGATGAGCCGCTGATCAGCGCGAATGTAACTGTAGATGGAACAAATTCAGGCGCATCGACAGATTTAAGCGGCAGGTACGTCATTATGGCGGTTGAACCCGGCGTCTATACGATTAGAGCGAGTATGATCGGTTACAATGAACAGGTAAAAGAGGATGTTGTAGTTTACGACAATGATGAACTTACGGTAGATTTCAAACTTAAGTCAACCGCAATAAAACTCGAAGAAAGCGAAGTAGTCGGATCCGCCAAAAAAGGCGCTGAAAAACGCGAGATCGAAGAACGCTTCAAAGCAATGACTATTACCGATGCATTGGCCGGCGAGGAATTGAAGCGCATGCCGGATCCGGATGTCGCGCACGTTGTTCGTCGAGCCACAGGCGTTTCCACAGCCGGCGGCGATCCGATTATCCGCGGCTTGGGCGTCAGATACTCGAAAGTGACTTTGAACAGCAGCGCTATCGCCGGCACCGAACCAAATACCAGCGGAGTCTCACTGGAGCTATTCCCCGCTTCGATGATGAGCCGGGTTACTGTAAATAAAAGCTATATGGCGGATCAGTTCGGCGAGTTCGGAGGCGGCGTGATAAATATGAACACGTGGGAAATACCTAAAAATTCCGAAGTATCCGTATCCGTTTCCTTAGGCTACAATCCGAAATCAACCTTCACGGAAGGATACAGCTACGAAGGCGGTAGTTTTGATTTTTTTGGCTTCGATGATGGAAGCCGCGATATGCCCGATGAGATAGCAAATTCGGAATCGAAGATCACGAAAAGAGGCCGATTTACTCAGATTGGGTACACCGCCGAAGAACTGGAAACTATGGCAGAATCTTTCGATAATAACTGGGCGGCTAAAGAGTTCACCGCGACGCCCAATCAGAGTTATTCTGTCTCATACACAAGCAGTGCAAAACTCTTCAACCGCGATTTAGGATATATGATATCCGGGTTGTTCAAGCATTCCAATAATTACAAGGAAGTTGACAGAAACATTTTCAAAGGCGGATCCGGCGATAAGATAGAACTCCAACATGAATATAATTTCAAGCATTACACCGAAGCGATAACATTTGGTGGAATGGCGGCTTTCAGATACGAACTTTCCAAACTTCATCGTCTCAGTCTGAATACATTTGTAAATCGCGACGTAGAGAACGAAACCCGTTTTTTCACCGGCTATAACGGCGATAGATCGAAGAACATCGAAGATACTCGCTTGAAGTTTTTGGCGCAAACGGTTATGAGCAGCCAAATATCCGGTAAACATTTCTTTGCGCCGCTGAACAGGTCATCGCTTGAATGGCAGTTTACCTATTCAAACGGCAGGCGCGATGAACCCGATATGCGTGAGATTCAATATGAAAAAGACCCTCATGATGAACACTTCGTGTTAGCCGATGAGAACCAAAGCGGATCGAGGATATTTAACGATTTATCCGATAATAGCTACAATTTTGGTTTAGACTGGACGACGCCGGCGACAAAACAGTTGAAGTTTAAAACCGGTTATAATGGATTGGTTCGCGAGAGAGATTCGGAATCAAGATTCTTTCAATTTGAACACAAAGGAAGCGACGTCGATAAATCAGAGGGACCGGATTCTGTTTTCAGAGCCGAGAATATCGGCGCCAATGGTTTTGAAATCCGCGAAGCGACTCGCCCGACAGATGCATACACGGCTGAACACCGTCTCCATGCAGGATACCTGATCTCGGATTGGCAAATTGTCCCCAAATTGCGGTTGATCGGAGGCGTCCGCTACGAATATTCAAAGCAGAAGCTGACTACTTACGAGTTGTTCACTTCAACTCAAACGCCGGTTGTCGGTCAGATTAAAACCGATGATATTTTACCGGCGCTTAATGTAGTTTTCAACTTTGTTCCAAGTATGAATCTACGACTCGCCTTAAGTCAAACCGTATCTCGTCCCGATTTCCGCGAGCTTTCACCATTCGAATTTACCGATATTATAGGCGGTCACGCGGAAATTGGAAATCCGGAATTAAAGCGAGCCTTAGTGCAGCATGCGGATGTTCGATACGAATGGACGCACGGTTCGGCAAATCTGGCAGCTTTCAGCCTGTTCTATAAATACTTCGACAACCCAATAGAAACCGTAATTCAACCGACGGCGCAGCATCGGATTTCTTATGAAAATGCTGAAAGCGCCGATAATTACGGTCTAGAAATCGAACTCAGGCAGAAATTGGGAGATCTATTTCCACGTCTGAGTCCCTGGGCGATCTCGACGAATCTAACATTGCTCGAATCGGACATTCAGCTTAGCGATACAACCAAAGGAATACAAACTTCCGATGAAAGACCGCTGCACGGTCAATCTCCATATTTATTTAATTTTAGCTTAACATATACAGATTATCATTACAAAACGAACGCCAATTTGTTTTTCCATATCTTTGGCAAAAGGATTTCTGAAGTGGGTTCGAAACCTTTGCCGGATATTTACGAATTGCCGCATCCGGATCTGGATCTGGTTATAAACCAGCCATTAAACGAACATTTTAGTTTAAAGGCTGCGTGGAAAAACATTTTGGACCCAGAAGTCAGATTCCGGCAGGGAGATAAATACACCGAGGCGTATAAGGTGGGTTCGACCTATTCTATCGGTCTCTCATACCGGAATTAGATTTAAGAAAAAGTAATTTTGCCAACAACATCGCTTTTTTAAAAGGAGGAAAAAGTGAAGTCATTTTTGACTTTTGTATTAATTTTCTTATCTGCAGGTTTCGCTTTTGCTCAGAATGTGGTAATTCTTGAGGGCGAAATCACAGAAAACACGACCTTAACCGCCGACAACCGATACTTGCTGCGCGGCGGCGTCTTTATTGGGAACGATCAGGATGAAACCATTCTGACCGTCGAGCCCGGTACGTTCATCTATGGTGAGCAGGCAACTGACGGAATGCTCGTAATTCGCAGAGGTTCCAAAATTATCGCCGACGGTACGCGTGATAATCCTATCGTCTTTACATCCGACCAGGAAGAGGGCCAGCAGGCTCGCGCCGACTGGGGCGGCATTATCATTAACGGTCGCGCGCCATTGAACGTCGAAGGCGGCGTAGCCGAAGGCGAAGGCGGCACCGGATTATACGGCGGCGGCGAAAATCCCGATCCGCACGACAACAGCGGCATCCTTCGCTATGTCCGCGTCGAGTTTGCCGGTCGTGAAATTTCCGCTGATAATGAGCTTAACGGTATTGCATTCCAGGCTGTTGGCGACGGCACCGTTGTCGATTACATCCAAGTCCACATGAACAAAGACGACGGGGTCGAGTTTTTCGGCGGAACTGTCAACGCTAAACACGTTTACATTACCGGCGCAGCCGACGATCAGTTCGACTGGACGGACGGCTGGCAGGGCAAAGGACAATTCTGGATTTGTCAACACTATTGGGATGACTGCGACCAGGGAATTGAAGCTGACAATAATGGTGAAGACAACGACGCCGAACCGCGTTCAAATCCGCAAATATACAATTTGACGTTAGTCGGCGCGAAGAACCTGCGCAACGGCGAAAGCGACATCGGCATGCTCCTGCGCGAAGGAACCGGCGTTACAATTAAAAACGCAATCGCGCTTAACTTTGGAGACGCCGGAATCGATATCGATCACGAAGCGACATTTAATAATGCCGTCGATGGCGAAGGCAATTTGAATGGAAATTTAATTGTAGATAACAGCATCATTTACGATAATAATATGCCATTCAAAGGCGTTGAGGAAGACGATGGCGAGCAAAACTTCCCGTTTACGGTTGAAGAGTTCATGAAAGAAATGAACATGCACAACCGACGCCTGGATCCTCAATTAATGGATCCCTATAATTATTATATGCCGGATTTCCGCCCGAGAGGCGGCGCGCCTGTTTTCCAGCATTATGCTCAACCGCCGGACGACGGTTTCTTTGAGCAAGTTGACTATATCGGCGGCATGGGTCCGGATGATAACTGGATTGAAGGCTGGACAATTGCTGCGCCTCAACCTGAAGAACCGGAACCTGTGATTGTCGAGGGCGAGCTAACCGGTGAAATAACTTGGACTTCAGATAACTATTACCTGCTTCGCGGCGGAGTCTTTATTGGCAATGACCAGGAAGAGTCCATTCTGCATATTGAGCAGGGAACTATGATCTTCGGCGAGCAGGCTACCGATGGAATGCTGGTTATTCGCCGTCATTCAAAAATCATGGCGGTGGGTTCTCCTTATGCGCCAATCGTCTTTACTTCCGATCAGGAAGAAGGCCAGCAGGCTCGGGCCGACTGGGGCGGCATCATTCTGAACGGTCTCAGCCACTTGAACGTCGAAGGCGGCGTTGCCGAAGGCGAAGGCGGCACCGGCTTGTACGGCGGCGGCGAAAATCCCGATCCGCATGACAACAGCGGTACGCTGAAATATGTCCGCGTCGAATACGCCGGTCGTGAAATCTCCGCCGACAACGAATTGAACGGTATCGCTCTGCAAGCTTGCGGCGATGGCACGGTCATCGACTATGTCCAGGTTCACATGAACAAAGACGATGGAATCGAATTCTTTGGCGGAACTGTTAATGCCAAGCACGTTTACATCACCGGCGCAGCCGACGACCAGTTCGACTGGACGGACGGCTGGCAAGGCAAGGGTCAGTTCTGGGTCTGCCAGCAATATCCCGACGATTGCGATCAAGGCATTGAAGCCGATAATAACGGCGAAGACAACGACGCCGAACCCCGCTCGCATCCGATGCTGTATAATCTTACATTGATTGGCGCGAAGAACGATCAAAACGATGAGAGCGACATCGGCATGTTATTGCGCGAAGGCACCGGAGCAGTCATAAAAAATGCAATCGTGATTAATTTCGGCGACGCCGGAATCGATATCGACCACGAAGCCACATTTGTTAACGCGTGGGGTGGGAACGCCTTAAATGGCAATCTCGTCGTTGATAACAGCATCTTTTACGATAACGCCGCGACATGGGAAGGCGTTGAAGAAGGCGAAGAAAATTTCCCATTCAACGTCGAGCAATTTGTTAGCGATCTCAATATGCACAATCGGGTTGTAGATCCGATGCTGGAAAATCCTTACAATACGGAATTTCCGCATTATCGTCCGACTGACGGTTCGCCTGCAAGAATGCACTACGCCGAAGTTCCGGATGATCCGTTCTTCGATGACGTCGATTTCATTGGCGGCGTCGATCCCGACTATAGCTGGCTGGTCGGCTGGACTACGCCGGGAACTTACGCGCTGGACGTCGAAGAGGATGTTGCGCCGGAAGTTCCTCGTGAATTCGTCATGAGCGAAGTTTACCCGAATCCGTTCAACCCTTCAGCTAACATCAATTTCCAGGTTCCCTGGAATGCCGATGTTTCACTGAATGTCTTCGATCTGAACGGGCGTCTTGTGGACGTCGTTGAAATGAACAACGTCGTTTCCGGCGCGCACACGATTGCCTGGAGCGGTATGAATGCCGCTACCGGTATGTACGTCTTTGTTCTTGAAGCGAACGGTCAGATGATTACTGCGAAAGGTATGCTGATTAAGTAAGAGCAACCTTTCCCTGCTAATGAACGCAAATGCGATCTTCTCCATTTGCGTTCATTAGCGTTTATTTTGACATACCTCTCCCCCACTCCGGTTAGATACGTATTTATGGGAAAATAGACCGCTTAATCTCCCCCCTTCTATCTGAAGGGGGGATACAGGG
>CAZWOY010000203.1:0-7220 GCA_964635255.1 uncultured bacterium | reverse complement strand
GCCGCGTTTCCACTTTGAGTGATTTGTTGAAAGTAATGGGAAAAAGAGAAGATGTAATCTCACCCATCGGGTTACTCCTAAATATGATTAATCAGCGTTTTATCTTTATACGCACTAAAGAGTTAAGAGTTTCCAGATTGAATAAGTGTGAATAAGAAAGGGTCATGTTTTTTATCATTCCTACGCTCCCGCGTAGGAATGTATATTGCCGCAAAACTTAGAACAAAACCCGCATTCCGCGAGTCCAATTAAAAATCCCGATTCTTTTCAAGTAACAGTGCGCCGACCTGCAACCATACTATTTCCCGCAAAGATAGCAATCGCCCGCATTATCAAGAAGTCAGGAGATTCCAGCTTTCGCTGGAATGACTGCGCCGGGGCGAAATGTCGAACAAGAGTGTTCGACCTGCTTTTTGTGTTTGGCGGTATTACCGCCTAACTCACAACCTGCCGTTTTCAGAAAGTTCCTTTTTAACGTCTTCCCAGGCAGTTCCCGGTTCATCCTCAACCTCATCCATTAAAAGATTATCTTCATAATCTTCGAGAATTTCCACTATCCTCTGGAAAGTCTCAACATCCAAAACCACGCCGGTTTTCTCGCCTGATTCTTTCGTTATGAACTGCGGCGAAGTTTTGAATACTTTTTTCGAATACTTCTGCATTTTAAATTCTCAATGTTTGAAACGGCGTCCTTGATTTTAAAATAAGAATATCATGGGAGTTTTCAAAGCTATCTGATAATACCGCTATTCTCAATGCCGCGAATGTGCATCGAAGTTTGAACTATAACCGCTTGCGCCCATGCCGCTTCGGTCAACTTTTCCTCTCCATTAAATCAACATTATCGAAGGTCTTTTTTTCAGGATCGACCGCGATCGTCTGCAGTTCAAACGGACTCAATTCGACGGCTAATTCCAGCTCGATCGCCGGAATCGATACGGTTGCGGTTCGCGCCGTCTCTGTCGGGTTAAACAGCCTTATTATCATCCGGTCGTCTTTTTCAGCCGCTTTCCAAGCCGCTAATTGCACAACCTCTCCGGAAATGGATATCCCGCTCCGGGCTGCTTTCCCTTTCCCGTCGGGATAGCAGCACAGCGCAAACGGCGCTTCGTTCTTGACCAAGGCTTCGCGGTCGATTCGCTCCAGTCTCGATTCGGCTTCGCCGCCGTTTATCCAGTACCGGAACAATCGTTCGCCCTGATCGATGCGGGGCTCGAACCGGTCGTCCATGACAATGGTCAGGCCGCCTTCCACCGGATGCCCTGAGTACGCCGCCGACCGCAGCAGCGATAGGCGGATTTCGCCCTTGTCGAAATCGAACCCGTAGCTGCAGTCATTAATTACGGTCAAAGCCCGGCGCTCGTCCCGCGACGCCGCCGCGACCCATTTCTGCGCGACCAGTTCTTCAGCATGACGGTCAAACCGCTCGACCCCGCCGGCGACCTGTCCCTTGCAGATCCCGTCCTCGAACATCGACGGCAGCGACAGTTTCAACATCTTGTCCTTTTCCATCCAGAACACGCGCGCCTCGATCTCGACTTCCGAACCGGCTTTCGGGACTTTGTAGCGCAGGCACAGGGTTGAACGGTTGTACTTAAACAGCGCTTCGACCACCGTGCGGACGCCGCCCTCCTCGATTATCCGCACCGGTTCAAGCCGGTCCTGCGGAACTCCGGCGAATTCGGCGCTCTCGGTCTCGTCCATCAGCGTAAACTCGCCGATCACGTTCCTGAACGACCGCACCTTCATCCCCCACGGATCCGGATAGTCATCGATCACCAGCGCTTTCGCCGAGCCGGGCTTCAGGTAATCGACGCCGCCGGCTTCGTACTTATCGATTAATCCGGTTTTGCGATTAATGGCAATTTTGCAGGACTCGTTCTTCAATTCGATAACATTTCCATACCGCCGTTTTGTAACCACCGGCTTAGGAATTTCTTCGATATAGCACGAGAAGCGATTCATCGCGGACGCCTTGAGCCGCGCTCTGAATACAAGCCGTTTTCTATGGTCGTTGAGGATCGTGGCGCTCTCTTTTTCAACCTGATGTTCGACCGGTGCGCCGGTCTCATCTTCCAACCTCGTTACCCAGAGGACTTCATGCGAATTGAAATTCGGCGCAGGCGGCTGGAATTCGCACACGACTTCGCAATCGATCTCGTAAGGATGCGGATTATAAACGCCGATCGGAAACTCGCCCTCTTTGGGCGCAGGCTGTCCGGAAAGCAGCTTGAAGAACGCCTGCGCGCGCAGCCGGTAGAGTATTTCAAGCCCATGTCCGATACGGTTCAGAGTATATTCCTCCACCTCGGCTATCGAGGAACCGGGGAGAATATCGTGAAACTCGCAGAATAAAAGATCTTCCAGCGCTTCGCGGAAGCCGGCTTTCGGGTATTCCATTAAACCGCAGATCGAGGCGTGGCTCGCCATTTTCTCGGTTGAGTACAGCAGATTTTCGAGCCGGCGATGCGCCTGCTTAATCCACGCGACCGATGTATAGCAGCCGACCGCCCACGGATTCAGGTCGCGCTCGACCCGCGGCAGGCGGTCTTTATTTTCAGCTAATTCGGTGAAATATTGTTCGGGAGTTCCGTGAACGATATTCCATTCGGTTTGCTCGCCCGCGATTTCCGCAATCCGGTCAAGGTCTTGCCGGGAAGCTCCGCCGCCGTGGTTGCCGACTCCCCACAGGATAAGCCCGAAGCTTCGGTCGTGGTTTTCCGCCAGCCATTTCTCGATCTTTTCGCCGGCTTTGCCCAGCCGGGATTCATAATGATCGTAGGCGCGGTACGCCATTATTTCCGAACCGTCGTAACCCACCCAGACGAAATCGTTCTGCGGCAACTCGACAAAGGTTTTGTCAGGCCGGCAGAACAGGTAGGAATCATAGCCGGATTTTTTCAGTATCTGAACTAATCCGCGCGTGTGCCCGAACGGATCGAAGTTAATCGCCGTGGTTGGTTCGACGCCGAATTTATCGAGGAAGTAGTTTTTTCCGTGCAGTATCTGCCGCACAAACGATTCTCCGAAGGGCAGGTTGCAATCCGGCTGCAGATGCCAGCCCCCCATGATATGCCATTTGCCTTCGGAAACGAGCCGCCTGATTTCCTCGAACAGATCGGGAGCGTAAGTTTCCATCCACTGATAGAGCAGCGCTTCGTTGTGGCAGAACACGAAACTATCGTATTCCCGGCAGAGCCGCGCCGCCGTTCGAAAAGTAGTAATCGTTTCCGCCAAGCCTTCTTCCCACTCCCAGAGCCAGACGGGATCGATGTGGGAATTGCAGATTAGGTAGAGGTTTTTGTTATGCAAAGCGTGTTATCGCCCTGTTGGATTATTGAATTTAAACTTCTTCAAGTTGATTTATTATCGCATCCAATGCACCTTCGACATTATATGCGTCTCGCTTAGCTGATTCATACAATTCGTAGAGGCTGCGCGAATCGATTTCCGGATCTTCAGTGGTTGCGCTTTCGATCTCTACTCCTTCCTCATTAATAACTGATAATATGTTTTTACCGCCAAACATATCACTATCCAAGACAAAACTGAAATTTTGCACAGATGAAATAAATACTCTTTCGCTTGTTCTTTTCCAATGGATTTCTGAATTTTTTGTCTTTTCTAACAGCCTTGAAATAATCTTGTTAAATTTTTCACTCATTTTAAACCTCTTTCGCAAATTCGAAATTTACAATTTGCCCCTGGATCGATTGAAACAAAGCGCTCTGCTCGATTATCAGATCGACAAGATAGTGTGAAGCGTCCGGCGAATTGCCTTCGATTAAGCATTTTGAAATAGTCTTTTCCATCCAAGCTATCTCAGCAATTCCAATTTGCAGTTTTTTGGTATGTTTTTTAACAACCTCCAAATCAAGATTTTTAATCTTGACAATTTTTCTTCTTAAAATCGACAATCTATCCGGCAAGATCGGATACGATTTCAACGTAAACAGCCTCCTGATCTCCTCCGCAATCTCAATCGCAGCCGACAACTCATTGGCGACGTCGACAAATGACAACCTTTTATACGTATCTAACGCCGACGTTCTGGCGGCTTCAGCTGCGCTCTTAGTGCGCAATAGAAGCGTAATCGTGAGGATAAAACCGGCAATCGTGATTAGACTCCCGAAAAATCCAGTGTAATCTTTAATTAAGGCGTCAAATATATTTAGCTCCCAAATCATAAAACTGCTTCCTCTCAAATTCCATGACCCAAAGAATAAAAGGCGCAACTGCTACTATGTGCATAAAATAGTCGCCATCTCACGGAATCCGCTTGACGAGGAATACTATGCAATATCAAGATGTTAGGAGATTGCTTAGTCTGCTAAAGGCAGACTCGCAATGACACTTTTTCATGCACGTAGTAATAATGCCAATATAACATTTTTATGTCAAAAATCAAGATTGAAGCTCGATGTTAAAAAGACCCAGTTTTCATATCTAAATGAAATTTGAAATTATTATTCAGGTAAAACCGGATTGATTCGACGCCTGCTTTCGTATAAATTGATATACTATGCCGAAGTTCAGCAAAAGGAAACCAGATGCCCTGTTTAGTTATCTTCGACGTCGATGGAACGCTGTACAAAAGCGAGACGTCCTATTATCCCGCGGTAGAGGACGTTCTGACAAAATATGGTCTCCCTGTGCCGGATAAGGAATTTCTGGACAGTATGGTTGGAGAGCCGGCTTCGTCTTTTCAGAAATGGCTCGGTTCTTATGACTGCGAAAAAACCGGCGAGGAGTTGGACGCCGAGATCGTCCAGCGCGAAGTCCATTATGTCCGTGCGAAAGGCGAGTTGTACGAAGGCGTCAAGGAAACGATAGTTCAGCTTCATGCGATGAACCATATCCTTGGGCTGTGCAGCAATGGACACACTCCTTACATAGACGCTATCGTCGATGCGTTCGATCTGAGGCGATACTTATCCTTCATCAGCCTTCCCGCCACCCGCAGTAAAACCAAATCGGAAGCCCTCGCCGAAATTATCGCCGAACATCCGGCTGAAAAGGCGTTCATGGTCGGCGACCGAAAGCACGACATTCGGGCTGCGAAAGACAATAGCATAATATCGATCGGCGCCGGGTGGGGGTTTGGGGAAGAAGAGGTGAACGAGGCGGACGAAATAATTTCAAGAATCGATGAACTTATAATTATTATTGGAAATAATTCGAAATAAATAGATGGAATCATTTTCCAGCGCCTTTTTGTTCCTGCCGAAACGTCGCAATCTCACTAATCGACCCCCGCCGGCTCTTTTCCCCAAACCTTCCGCCCATCGCCCGCGCAATAATTCTTTCGCCGAACCGGTCGCGCAGGTTGTCCATTGCTTCGTACAGGTCGCACGCGCGTTGTTTGGTTTTCGAATAAAACAGGTCGAGTTGTCCGGACCATTCTTCTTTCGGCGATAACGTCGCTAAGGACAATCCGAGCAGTCTTAGAGGCGTTCCTGGAATCCAGATTTCCTGGAACAGTTTCCATGAATATTCGATTATGACCGCTTCGTCATCGGTCGGTTGAGGAAGTTTCATCTGATGGTGGGGAGTTTTAAAATCGGTGGTGCGTATTTTCAGCCGCAATACTTCTCCAACGAACCGCGCCCGGCGCACCCGGCGGGCGACCATTTCGGAAAGCCCCACCAACCTCGCCTTCAGGTCTTTTTCATCGGCTATGTCTTTCCCGAATGTTCGCTGATGCCCAATGGATTTCTCTTCGTGTTCGCGTTCGTCGTCTTGCTTCATTCTCCCCGCCCATTCGCCCCGCGCCATCTGGCTCAGAACCGGTCCCAGTATGCCGAACCGGTTTTTCAATGTGTAATCGGGACATTTGGCGAGGTCGCCCAGGGTAATAATCCCAAGCTGCTCCAAAGCTTGCGCCGTCGATTTGCCTATGCCGATCATTTTATCGACCGGCAGTTCGGCGAAGGTTCGTTCGGCTTCTTTCTGCGTCAACTGTAGCAGCCCGTCCGGCTTGGATAAATTCGCCGCCATTTTTGCGACCAGCCGGTTGGGACCTATTCCAATCGAACAAGGCAGATGAAAACGCCGCTGAATTTCGCTCTTTATTCTCTGCCCAAGCGACGCCGGACTGCCAAACAGCCGCTGAGTGCCGGTGACGTCCAGCGAAGCCTCATCGACGGAAAGAGGTCTCACCGATGGGGAGAAATTTTCAAGCAGCTTCATTATCAAAGCCGATACGTAAGTGTATTTACTGCCGTTGACCGGGAGAAAGATAATCTGCGGGCACCTCCGCTTGGCTTCCATAGCCGGCATTCCCGACTTAACGCCGAACTTCCGAGCCTCGTAGCTCGCCGTGGTAACCACGCCCCGGTTTCCCGGACCGCCTCCGACCGCCACCGGCTTGCCGCGCAGATCCGGATTGTCGCGCATCTCGACCGCCGCAAAAAAAGCATCCATGTCGATATGGAGATACAGCCGCGGCTTATTCCCTGTGGCTCCTTTTTCGCCGGGATCAAGAACCGCCGGATTCAGCGGAGCGTGCCGTTTAAATCTGTCGTGATGTACGCCCATGTTCTCTTTGGCGGCGTTTATCGCTTAGGGTCTGGGTAATGGCTGTTAGTTTGCAAGTTTGCAAGTTTACAAGTTTGCAAGTTTACAAGTTTGCAAGTTTACAAGTTTGCAAGTTTGCAAGTGAATAAACTAACATTAACAATTTAACAATTTAACAATTTAACAATGGGACAATGGAACAATGGAGCAATGGAACAATGAACCAAATCCCCATCTCCAAACCCGCCGCCATAAACCCTTAATTCAAGATCGCCACCGATTCGATCTTCCATTTCATCGAATCGAGATCGAAAATAATCTCGCAACTGCCGACGTTGGCGGCGGTGATGGCGAAATGGCGGCGCTGCTTCCGTCCCTCGAGCGTCGTCCACCTGCCGCGAATTTTTTCGACCTTATGCGCAGCGCCCCGCCAAAGGAAACGCAGCGGATTGACGCCTTTTTCGCTGAAATGAACGATTACTTCGATCTGCTCGGCGATCGTTTCATACCGCATGTTGATGTTCCCCGCCAATTTATCCTCTCACGACTTAACAGGCTCGAACAGGCCGATGATCACGCCGTCCGGATCCCGGAACATGGCTATCCTGCCGGTTCCTTCCAGATCCGTAACGCCTAATTCCTGCGCGCCGCCCAGTTCCAAAGCTTTTTGGAGCGATTCTTTTACATCATCGACTTGAACGTAA
>CAZWOY010000202.1:0-7245 GCA_964635255.1 uncultured bacterium | reverse complement strand
GACGCCTGCCCTACTATTGGAAGCTATATTTAATACGTAAAAGAGAGTTAATCTAAAAAAACCGTAATTTCTGCCGGTTTGAATCCCGGCAGAAATTACGGCTGAAAAATGCAAAGAAATCAGATTACTTTAAAAGAAATCAGATTACTTTACAAGGACAAGTTTCTGGCTTGCAGATTTAGTTTCGGTATCAAGGCGCAGAACATACACGCCGTTCGTAAGATCATTGGCTTCGAACGTAGTGTAGTAGTTGCCGGCATCGACTTGACCTTCGACTAAAGTCGCGACCAGACGGCCTGACAGATCGTAAACCGATAAATTGATATAGCCCGTCTGCCTCAGGTTGAACGCTATGCGAGTCGTGGCGTTGAACGGATTCGGATATGCCGGATGCAGAGTGACTTCCTGCGGTACCGGAATATCTTCTTTATCCACGCCGAATGGTCCAAAATCATCCTGGTCGCGGGGCGCTATAGCATAGTGATCGTTTTCAGAGAGAACGCCGACCATCCAGGCGAAAGTTGTTCCTTCGCGGAATTGATCGATATCAAGTTCTTCGATTTCAGCGTTTTCAAGATCCAACCCGTAAGTTGTCATGTATGCCATCGGTCTGTCTTCCTCTTCCGGAAGGGACGTAATGGGTATATAGGTCAGACCTTCGGCATTTGCCATATTGTAAACCTCAAACCGTCCTGTGCGAACCAGGCAGCCTTCGAGGTCTTCCGCCATGAACTGCATGCTGCTTATATCCTCGATGGTGACTTCTATCGGTTCGGGAACTTCTTCGTTGCCAAGAACTTCGATATTGTCTTCCGATTCGACGCTAATATGAGTCATCCAGCGCCATTTTTGCGGTTCATCAGGATCTCGTTCCATAACAAGTCCCGTCACTCGCACCAATGCGCCAACTTCGAGTCCGGGATTAGCGCCTCGGACATAAACTCCCGACCAAGCTTCAGCGCCGTCCTGAATGGCGAAACCGCCCATTTGCCCGGCAAACGAAGCAGGGGTGGTGACAACGCCGGTAACGGTAACTTCGAAATCTTTATATGGCGAGTAGTCCGTATTCCAGGCTCGCGGACGATACTGAACGTCGCGGATTGTTAAGCCGCCTTCCGGGCGTACAACGTAGGAACCCCAGTAACCATCTGGAGTTACGGATTCCTGGTCTTCGCTGTCCATCGCGCGGACGCGGTACCACACCCAGGCGCCTTCATTTTGTCCTGGAATCGCAGCCGAATAAAGTTCGCCTTCGATATTCTCCATTTCAATTTCCTGAACTTCGATCTGGTCGGCTTCTTCGTCCGGGTTTAATGCGTATTGCAGCCAGGCTCCGGTAATTTCGCGGTCGCCCATAGCGCTTACATTTGCCGTAACCGTAACCTCCATACCAGGTGTGGGAACGCCTTGCAGACGCTCGACATTCTCAATGTTCGGACGCGGGTTGAAGTAGTTGTGCCACATTAGCGTATCCGGTATATCGATCGGATCGTTCAGCGGCAGGTCTTCCAGATTTACCCAGTGATACATCACAGGGCTGTTGGTCGCTGCGCCTTCCTCTTGCGGGATGCCGCCTGCGTCTGTATCGCGGATGTAGAAAATATGCAGCGTGCCGTCGGCGATTGTCGCGGCGGAAATGTGAGTTTCGCTCATACATTCGCCGGGTTCGGGAGCGCGATCTTCTTCGCCGTTCTGATCCCAGATTGTTTCGGTTACATTAACCGGCTCGCGCCAGGTGATTCCACGATCGGTGGAAACGGAAACCATAACGTCGCCGTTAAGATAACCGGATTCGCTTGTGTCCTGTGCGCCTTCAAAGAATTCCAGTCCGATTTCGCCGTCTTCGACGAAGTCTTCCTGAACGTAGGGGAAACGCACCCAAACGACGTAAATCGTTCCCGGATCTTCGGGATTGAAAGCGATCTGTCCACGGTCGGCGTTTAAGCGCCAGGCGCCGCAGCGGAAACGGGCGTCGGTGTTCGGGTTGTCCATATACTGGTTGTACCAGCCGTCATAAACGCAGGTAATGGTGTCTTCAACCGAATTCCAGAACCAAAGGTGTCCCATAACCGCATAAACGATATCGACCGGTTCAGGATCGTCATCGGCGACCGGCTCTTCATGGAAACCGCTGGCGGCGAATACGCCATAAAGGTTATCCTCGCCTTCCCACGGGTCGAATTCGATATCGACGTCGCAGTAAGGACGGTAAAGGTCGCCATAGGCTGCCATCATATCGATTTCAGCCAAATCAGGTATCGGAGGACGCACTTTTGTCATGCTTTCTACGCCTTCTTCCCAATCCCAATTCTCGCCGTCTTCGGAAATAATATAGCGAATATCGTTGTTGCGCTGCCAGCCGCCGCGAGATTCGTCCCAGTTGCCGTTCGGGCGCTGCAAGGTTGCGCCAACCCGATTCCAGTGCCAGGTGAGAGCGACTTTGTTGGACTGGAGAGATGCTGCGGCGATAGCGCTGATAACGCCGGAAGTATCGACGTAAACGGCGACGTCGTCGTTGTTGAATTCCCAGTTCAGGTAATCCTGATCGGGGGCGCCGCGCCAATACCCGACTCTCTGCCATAACTGATCATCAGGACCATATTCGGTGGCTAAAACATGAACATGATTCTGCCGGTCCGCGGCTCCATGAGGCCAAATCAGATTTACTTCTGGCCAGGACTGTGGATAGGAAGGCTGAAAAGCGCCGGCTCCCGGAACCCAGTCGGTTGAAACTCCCGTGCCGACATATTGCGGATCGTTTTCAAGATGTCCTAAAACATGGTAAAATCCAACGGCTTTGCCGTCGATTGGCAGTACGTCGAGACAGGTGTATCCTGCGCGGCCTCCATTATCAACCAATCCGCGCTGTTCAGGATCGTTGAGAAGATCGCCGTTCGGACTTAAATAATTGTAGCATACATGCCTGGGATCCTGCTGGGCGTTATACCCCCACATCCAGATGAAATGAACTCCGCCTTCGGAATCTGTTTCAATCATATTTCCAATGCTGCCGTTATGCTGGTAATCATACCAGGTATAGCCGATTACCATTTCATCGCCATAAGCAGGATCGCGCGCCGGATCTCTGTACGGCAAATCTGATGAACGCTGTGCATTAACTTCGTCATCGGGATGAATGATTTTAGTTGTCTCATCTAACGGAAGAGCTTTGGCTTGATACTCTTTCGAATCTGAGAACTTGTTAAATGGTCGCGCCATCACCTGTACCGAAATTAGCAACAGGATAAACGTGAGAATCCATGCTTTTCGAAGCATATTACCTCCAAAAATCAATTGAAAAAGCCTCCACCGCAAGTTGTTTCAAAGTGAGAAGCAATCACGGAGGATTTCTATTTAAAATTTTTTTATCTGAGGAATTCCTTGATCCGGCATAAGCCGAAACAAGGTCTCAATTTGCAGCTTTTATCTCAAAACGGTTTTTAATCAATCCAAACTACACTTCATCGATTCCACTCCGATGAGAAACGACAAATTTCAGTATTTTACCATGAGCTGCATAGAACAAAAGGTTAAGACGTCCAGGATTTTCAATTTACCAGCAAACGCGCCATTTCCGGAATAAACAGGCAATCGCCGGAAAGCCATTTATGCCTTTTCAAACTTAACCTGCTTTCAAAGGACGCGAATCGTACCGTTTCGATAAAAAACTTCTTATTTTAAAAACTTTGAATCTTACTATTTAAGCCGGGAACACTATATTATGCGCTACGTTATACAACATAACCGATAGATTCTAAACCTCACTGCCGTTAGCCAATTCTTTCCCACGCCTTGCGTGGGAGTGAGTTCGCACAATAATTAAAACCCTAAGCTTATTAAATTAACAGATTCTTCATGCAAAGTCAAGTTACTAAGGCAAAAGAAAAGAAGAATACCAAACCCAGATTTGTTCTCCCCATAAAAGTGAAATTAACGCGCCTCCCGCAAGATATGGACCGAATGGAATACGCTGTCCAAATCGCTTGTTTTGAGTCGCCAACATTACAATACTAAAGGCTGCGCCTAAAAATATTCCAAAAATATACATTCCGCCTGTTTTTGCAGGACCTAAAAACAATCCGATCATGCCCGCAAACTTGACGTCGCCAAAGCCTAAGGCGCTTGTTTTCCGGTTGGATAGAACGCGGACTATCAGCCATCCGGCAAATCCTTGAAACGCCATAACGCCAATTCCGACTGAAGCCCCAAGAATCATTTTTAGCAGAAAGTCCGGTCTGAAAGCAAGGGTTAATCCTGCCGCGAGAATAGAACCGGTTAAAACAATAGGATTGGGCAGGCGGTAGGTTTCGATATCTATTACTGACAGAGCCAGCAGCAGAGCGGCTAATATTCCATATATCAACAAGTTCCATGTCCATCCGAAATGGAACAGCAATAACATCATCAAACATCCCATGAGAACCTCGACCGCCAGGTATCGAATGGATATAGCCGCGCCGCAGCCGGCGCATTTCCCGCGCAGAATAACATAGCTGAAAACAGGAACGTTTTCCCACGGCTTAATCGGACGCTTGCAATAGGGGCAGTGAGAGTCCGGTTTTATGATCGATATGCCTTTAGGGACTCGATAAATGACCACATTGAGAAAACTGCCGGCGGCAGTTCCAATAAAAAACACCGCTAAATACTCAAGCCAAAGCACAATAACTCCTCAAATTCAACTCCCGGCTGATTTGAACCAAACAGTGTAAAATTTCTTTCGGAAAAATGTGCGGATTGCTATTCCTGTTTTTCCAGTTTTCCTTTCGGCGTCAGTTTCACATCCGCATCTTGTGGATCGATTTCTTTGCCTTTTTCCCGATAAATCGGTTTGCCGATTTTTACTTTGTACTCCTTGCCGTCTTTTGTGAAAGTCTGAGTGGTTCCGGGTTTCAATCTTACTTTCAATTGGTCTTGTTTGCGAATTTCTTCCGCCAGCTCTTTTCGTTTTTTGCGTAAGTTTCTTCGTTCATTTGCGACAATTTCGGAAAGTGGTTCTACTGTGGGATAAATATTTTGCACAACATCGTCGTTAATAACGACCTGGTATTTATTCCATAGCTCGGCAATCCATTGGGCCCGTTTTTCATCCCACTGGCGATACCTGAAATCCATTTCGATCTGATGTCGCGCTTCCTCGAACGAACGTGGATTTTCTTTGGGGCTGTACCATTCCTTGTCCCGTTCATAGAGACTTCTTATCGTATCCGAATCTGTAATCGGGATACGCGTAATCATTTCCGTGGCGTTCATTTCCCGAGCCATGACCGCATCCTGGATACTCTCACGTTCAGCGACTACATCAGGATGTTCGAAAATATTCATGCGTTTTGCTAAATCCGCCAGATATTTGACCCATTGAATCGATTCAGCCATTTGGCTTATATTCAGCTTATCCACATTTTCAGCCCATTCGTGGTAGTTCTTAAAATTATCCGTCAGGTCTCTCAGCGTTAATCCGTCAAAATCATCCTCGATTAGCTTCATTCCCAATTCATTTGCGCTAAACATATCCGCCCACTGTTCGAATTCCTTCTTTCCTGCAGATTTTGTTCGGTCGGCCGCTTTTTGGATATTTTGCCAGTTATATTCGGTATTGTACAATTTTTGCACGCTGTCTTTAACGGCTGTGGCAGCTTGCTGGATTTCCTCCCTGTAAATATCGGTCATTTTAGCTATAATCTCTTTTTTCACATCAGGATCGGAAATGGATTTTTCCGGCAGCCTTCTATCATTAACTTTGATAATATGGTAGCCGTATCTCGTCCTTGCCGGTCCTCCGACTTCGCCATCGTCTAAAGTTAAGGCAGCATCCCAGTATTCCTGCGGCATACCGTTTCTCGTCAGGAAACCGAGCGAACCGTTTGTCCAGGTTTGTTCGTCTTCGCTGTAACTGCGCGCTAATTCGCTGAAATCAGCGCCCGGCTCTTTTGCCTTTTCTAACACCATCATTGCGCGATCGTAAGCTGCCGTCGTTTCTGCCGGGTGCGCCCGTAAGGGGCAGCTTATTAAAATATGCGAAGTGTTCAATTCCAGCCAGTGCGACCGGCGGTCGTGCAGCTTGATAATATGGTAGCCAAACGAGGTGCGCGCCGGTTTAGACACTTCCCCCGGCTCTAATTTCCAAGCCGCTTCTTGAAACGGATCGACCATCCTTCCCCAGTTAATAAACCCGAGATCCCCATGCCGTGATTTGGGTATAGAATTATCGTCGCTATACCGATCGGCGAGTTTATCGAAATTTTGACCCGATTTCGCCTTTTCATAGATTTCGTCAGCCTTTTTCCAGTATTCTAAGGTGTCTGTGCCGGAAATTCCCTCCGGAACAGCGATTAAAATATGGCTGACATGCACCTCTTCCCGGTCGTGATCCAGAAAATTCTGCAGCCTGTCCTTCGTAAAGAACTTATTTTCAACCAGCGTGTTATAGGCAACTTCAGCCGCTTTTCGATCCACAACCTCCTGCACCCGTGATTTAAAAGTATGAATGCGTAAATCAGAGACATTCAGCAGGCTTTCCTTTTCAGGGATACCTATTTGCTTTGCCTCGGCAATCAGCAATTGTTCTTCGATATGCCGGTTGAGGAGATCATATCGAGCGCCTACAGGTTGTTTTCTCGCCGATTCTTTATTGCCATAAGCCGTTTCCATTAATTCTTTCAATTCACCGGCGCTGACTTTCCCGCCGTCCCAGTCAGCGGCGATTTCATCATTGGCAACTTTCTTATCAGCGCAGGATTGCAGTAAAACTAACGATAAAATAAAAATGAAGATGTAAACGAAATTTTGAAATCGTTTGCGCATCTAAAATCCTCTAAATTTTTCTTGTTTCAAGAAGTATTTTTTACCTCATCCATATAATATAGGAAAATAATTCGTAATATTCAATTTGAAAGGTTTAACCGTTGAATTTGTGAGATTAAACATAGAATAAACCAGCGTTTTTATTACTACGTGCAGTAAAGAGTGTCATTGCGAGTCTGCCTTTAGCAGACGAAGCAATCTCCTGACGTCTTTATAATGCAGGACATTGCTTTAATATCCGCATTCCATCAGATTCCTGGAGATGGCAACTATTTTATGCACGCAGTAATAATAAAAATTATTCCTTAGCGACCTCGACGCAAAAAAAGTAGCTCGAACACTCCTGTTCGACAAGGCCTCCAGTAGCTCGAACACTCTTGTTCGACATTTTGCCCACGGGCAGTATGTTGCCCACGGGCAGTCATTCCAGCGAAAGCTGGA
>CAZWOY010000201.1:6965-7277 GCA_964635255.1 uncultured bacterium | reverse complement strand
CTTCAGCGCGTACCGGGCGCCTCATGCGCGCTGAAGCGCGCACTCAATGTGATTATACCAGCCATTTTCATGCTGCGCGGCAACGATCAAACTCCATTTGCGGCGGGTTGAGAATCCGCTCTGCGTTTCGTCTGAACACCGGCTTCGGTGGAGCCGGATCGCCGCTCACAACGCTGCTATTTGTCTTTATCCTTTTTCGGTTTTACTAAATAAATCTTATCTTCTTTAAACATCATATTGCGTTTGCGAGCTTCCCGTTCGATTGTGCGGGGATCTTTTTTGTCGAGCAGATCGATCGTTTCCTGTCGCTCC
>CAZWOY010000201.1:367-6955 GCA_964635255.1 uncultured bacterium | reverse complement strand
GAAGGATTTGAGGCTGTCATTCTGTTTGGCAATCTGCGCGATTTCTTTGCGCATTAACCAGGAATGCACAATGCCGTTGCCGCCGTAGAGAAAAAGATAACTTATTCCTGCTGCGACAACGGCGATAATTATCAATCGTATTTTTCGCTTTTTCAGATTGGAAAAACGAAACGATTTTGCTTTTTTAACACGGTAGGATTTTGGTGCAGCCATAAACCGCTCCGTCCTGTAATTCTTCTTCGATACGCAGCAACTGATTGTATTTGCAGATCCGGTCAGTCCGGCTTGCTGAGCCGGTTTTTATCTGACCGACGCCGGAAGCCACCGCCAAGTCGGCAATGGAGGTATCCTCAGTTTCCCCGCTGCGATGCGAAATTACGGCATTGTAGCCATTGTGTTGAGCAAGTCTGATCGCATCGAACGTCTCGGTTACGGTTCCGATCTGGTTTAATTTAATGAGAATGGCGTTTGCCACGCCCTCGCGAATGCCTTTATCCAGTTTCTGAACGTTTGTAACGAACAGATCATCGCCGACCAGTTGAACCTTGTCGCCGATCCTCTCGGTTAATTTGCGCCAACCATCCCAGTCGTCTTCATGCATGCCGTCTTCGAGAGAAACAATCGGATAATCGTTGATCATTTTTTCCCAGTAATCGACCATTTCTTCTGAAGATTTATGACCTTCGCCGCCTAAATCGTACATTTTATCTTGTTCATTATAAAATTCGTTGGCGGCGGCGTCGATGGTTAAAGCGATTTCGATTCCAGGTTTATAACCGGCTTTTTCTATCGCTGTGAGGATCAATTCCAACGCTTCCTGGTGACTGGATAAATTAGGAGCAAATCCGCCTTCATCGCCTACGGACGTCGAATAACCGATAGCTTCGAGGTTTTTGCCTTTCGACCGCAGCTCTGAAGCTTTAGCGGTCAGCACTTTTTTCAGATTATGAAATACTTCGACGCCTGCGCGCAATCCCTCGGAAAAGGATTTCAATCCCTGAGGGTAAATCATGAATTCCTGAATCATCAGGTTGTTGTCGGCGTGTTCGCCGCCGTTCAGTATGTTCATCATCGGTATCGGCATAACGCGCGCGCCCGTGCCGCCCAGATAACGGTAAAGAGGCAAGCCGGCTGAAGCGGCGGCAGCCTTGCAGACTGCCATCGAAACGGCTAATACGGCATTAGCGCCTAAATTAGATTTATTATCGGAGCCGTCTATCTCGAGCAAAAGACGATCGATTTCAGATTGATCTTCCGCATATCGGCCGAGAATTTTAGGGGCGATAACTAAGTTTACGTTTTCGACCGCCTTCCTGACGCCCTTGCCTAAATAACGGTTCTTGTCGCCATCTCGCATTTCAACCGCTTCCCACTTGCCGGTGGAAGCGCCTGAAGGAACGGCGGCTCGACCAAGTGAACCGTCTCCGAGGACTATTTCAGCCTCAACGGTAGGATTGCCGCGGCTGTCTAAAATTTCGCGGGCGAACACATCTATTATTTCCGTCATTATGTTCCTTTTGGTTAACCTCTAATGTAAATTGCCACTACTATTCATCATCGACGCTGTCCATAAAATCGTCATTATAACCCGGCAATTCTTCAATCATGGGTTCAATGATCGACATAGCCTGTTCATGGTCCGGTTCGAGCACAAAAACGCTCGAACTCGCTCCGACAAAGTCACCGGCTCCGGACACTCCCAGACCCGATCCACCGAAATTGGACATCGAATAAGCCGGTATTCCCTCGCGGTTGAGCATTTCAACCGCCATTTGCGCATAAAGCGAGCCTGGAAAGGTATGGAGTTCAATCCATTCGGTATTTTCATACTCTTCGCTTATTTCCGGCGGCGGATCCGGAACCAGATCGACGCCGCAATCCGAACAGGTATCGAATCCCTCTCGGTATTCACTGCCACATTTTGGACAAAAAGCCATTTTCCATCCAGTTTGTTTGCGGGACTGTTGTTACTAACGCGATTCTGAGACTATATCATAGCCCCAGCTTCTACATTTTCTGTTTTAAATTATGCATTGAATGCATCTTTTGTACCGTTTGATTGATATTACAATCATCTCTTTCTAATATTAAGTATGAAATTTAAGGATAATGTGATCTTTGTCAAGTATCTGAGCATTTCTCGACAGAGAATTACATAAAGACATTGGATTTTCGATTTTTTATCTCATTATCCTTGCTTGGGATTTGATACGAAACCGCCATAAATAAATAGGAGTCGCCTCAAGGTTGCCGATTTTTACTTAGAATACGGAGTTTCAGATACCGCATTAGCAAAAAATAATTCATTTCAGTTCAAGCGTCATCGATTGCGCGCTCATTGGACTGCTATGAAATTTGTCATTGAAGCGGATCTGAATTAAAAACAGTAAATGGACCGCAACCCATTTAAAACTTTAGCGCAAAATGTGAAGTACAAATCGTGTAAAATATTATTTTGTTTGGTTTTTGGCTTAGTCATCGGATGCAATGCTCCCCGTGACAATCCACTTGATCCGGAAAGTTCGAATTTTATCCCAATAGAGCCAGAAACCGAATTTAACATGGAAGCCAGATCGATACGGATCGCCAAATGGGGACAGCAGCTCGACGACGTCAGCCTCGAAATCAGGACGGAAATCGAAAACGACGCTAACATCGATTCGGTTTGGGTTGAGATCGATAATCAATTCTTAGGCGCTCTGGAATGGCACAGCGGTCTTATGAAATGGAGAAAAGAGTTTGGGATTTTCGAGCTGCCGGACGAGAGCGTTGAAGCTTTAATCGGACATCCATTTTCCATCGGATGCATGAATGGTTCAGGCGACATATCGCAAAGCGAGAATTTTTATCTCGTTCGCGTTATCGATATCGCTCCTTTTGTTATTTTTCCCGCCAATGATACCACTGTTACGAATACTCCGGTTCTCGAATGGGAGTATTATGAAGCTGAATACCAGTTCACATTTTCCGTGCAGGTTGTCCATATATCCGAACTTTACTTTCCGACGATCGTGTTATCGGATTCCGGAATTCCATCCGATTCTACAACCTATCATGTAACGGAGGAATTGCCTGCTGAAGAACGATATCTGTTGTGGACGGTTTCAGTCGTCGATGAATTTGGAGACATTGCCCGCTCCTGGGAGGCTCGATTTAGAATTGAGTAACGAACAAACCTTAATGAAAAATAAATCTTCAGATCTGTCTCGCGAAAATCTCGAGCTGCTGGTCGAATCGGCGCAGGCGCTTTTAGAAGCTCCCGATCTTGAGAGGTTGATCCCGCGTCTTCTGGATGTAGCTTTCGAAGTCAGCGGAGCGGAGCGCGGCTACATGCTTCTTCGCGACGACGAAGGGAATCTTGCGCCAAAAACTCAGCGCGGCATCGAACCGGGGTCTATTCCCGAGGGCGATCCCTCCCGCGCTATTATCCAAACCGCACTCAAGCAGCGCAAACCGGTTTTGTCGCGCAATGCCGCGCGCGATCCGCGCTTTGGCGGATCCGAATCGATTATCCTCCGCGGCATTCGATCTGCCTGCTGTATTCCATTGGAGGCGAGGGGAATAAGAATTGGAGCCCTGTATCTCGATGCGACAGGAATAGGGAAGTTAACTGAGTGCCAGCTTCCCGTCCTTGAGGCGTTCGGTTCTTTGGCGGCGCTCGCTTTGGCGAAATCACTCGACCTTTACGACACGCGCCGAGCGCTCGACGCAGCCTCGCCATCGCCGAGGTTTCCCAGCATCGTTGGCGAATCGGACGCCATGAAACGGATGTACGACAGAATGGAAAGAATTGCCGGCGCAGATCTGCCGGTACTGATTACCGGAGCCAGCGGGACGGGCAAAGAACTGGTCGCCAGAGCGCTCCATAAAACCGGACCCAGATCTTCAAAACCTTTCCGGGCTATATTTTGCGGCAACCTCACGCCGGAGCTGCTGGAAAGCGAACTCTTCGGCTATAAAAAAGGCGCGTTTACCGGAGCGATCACCGACAAGCCGGGATTGCTGGACTTAACCGATAAAGGCGCTCTGTTTTTAGACGAGATCGCCGATGTGCCGGTGCAGATCCAGCCGAAGATCCTGCGATTCCTGCAGGAAGGCGAATACCAGCGACTGGGCGACCCGAAGCTGCTGAAGGCGGACGTTCGAGTTATTTCCGCTACCAACAAAGATTTAAAAAGCGAAATCGAAGCCGGTCGATTTCGAGAAGATCTGTATTACCGGCTGAACGTACTCGCAATAGAAGTTCCGCTATTAAAAGAACGGACGGACGATATACCGCTGCTGGCGGCGGCGATTTTATCGAAAGTCGCTGCGCGCACCGGTCAGCCGACACGCAGAATTTCTCCTGCAGCGCTGGATAAACTCACGAAATATACGTGGCAGGGCAATGTTCGCGAACTGGAAAACGTTTTGGCTCGCGCGGCGGTGTTAGCTGCCGGCGATATTATCGAACCGGAGGATATCGATCTGCCGGGAGACAGTGAAGGCGGAACTGTTGAGATCAACAGCAATCTGGATTTACAGAGCGTCATCGATCAGCACATCAAACGAGTTTTAAAAAATACAGACGGCAACCGAAGTGAGGCGGCGCGAATATTAGGCGTCAGTCGAAGATACTTGCAGAAAACCTTAGCGAAGTGGCGAGAGGATGGAACGATATAGACAGCCAAAAGGAACGGATATCTTTAGAATTTAGTATAATGCATAATCTGTAGATTAGCGGCAAAGAAACTTTATGCATTCCCACGCTGGAGCGTGGGAACGAGTTATATCACGGCTCTTTTGGCGTCAGGCGAGGACATTTGAGCGCCTGTCAGGCGTCCCCACCTGACAGATTATGCTTTCCCACGCTGGAGCGTGGGAACGAGTTATATCACGGCTCTTTTGGCGTCAGGCGAGGGCATTTGACGCCCAAAAACCCGTATTCTCGGGCGGTCTCGAGCGCCAATTTGCAGGTAAGATTATTCACAAGGGAGATTCGTGGGCAAATACTTGATATGGATTTTAATAGGCGTCATCGGAATCGCGATATTCGTTTTAGTCTGGAACTCTATGCAAAATAACGCCGCGGATATGGCTGGCGACTACAGCAGCTTCGGCGATCTGCAGGTAGGCGAGTTGGATGAAAATACTCCGGTTGTCGTTACTTTCGAGGATAAAACCTACCATCGCGCCGGATGCGGTGAAATCAAGGGATCCTACGAAAGGTTTACACTGAAAGAAGCTAAAGAAATGGGCGCAAAGCCTTGTTCGATATGCATCAGAAAGGAATCCGGAAAATGAATCAAAAACCGGTAAAAACCAAAAACCCATTTGAAAAAATCAGATGGTGGATACTAACTGCAATTGCAATTATAATTTTCGGGTACATTTTCAACCAGCTTGCATGCATTCCACAGGGAACGAGCCTTCAAGAAGTAGTTGGTTTAGAAAAAGAAATACCATTGGCAAGCGATCTCAAAGGCAAAGAGTTTGGTCCGCGCGAGAAAGTTGTGGTTACATATTCGGACAATAAAATCCATCGTCCGGGATGCACCGAAATCAAAGGCGCAACCGAAAAAATGCTGTTCAGCACAGCGCTGGACCGGCGATATACGGCATGTCCTGTTTGTATCGGAGATCATTAGAGTGATATGGCTTGCAGACGTCAACGTCTGCAGACAAAGACCGTTAAAAAGCAATCACTGAAGAATCAATCCATACCGGAGATAACATTGATAAAGAAGTTTTTCGTTTTAACCGCCGTATTTTTACTCACGCTAATGATTATGGGTATTGGCTGCGATTTTTCAGCCCGCAGCGACCTTCGCAAAGCGGAAAAGGCCATGAACGAAGCCGATATGGTTAAAGCCGAACACTATGCGGAAAAGGAATATCGCAGAGCGCAGAAAGCGTTTGATTTGGCGATGATGTATGAAAGAGACAACCAGATCAATCAAGCCCGCGACCATGCGCTGGAAGCCAAGGAGTGGGCCGAAGAAGCTGTGAAACTGTCGATCAAGCGGATTGAGGAACTGGAAAAAGAACAGGAAGAAGTGGGATCGTACAAGGAATGATATTATTATGGATTAATATCCTGAACGACTGCTTCAACGCATGCTGAACCAAAAGAAACGCTTTAGCGAACCTTCCGCGATTGGATGATGACCTATGCGCGGTAAAATAAGATGGGCGGTTCCGATAGCGATGGGGATAATCTTCATTATTGTGATAATTGTCCTCCATACGTCGGTTGACCGGATGTACGAAGATATCGATCTGAAACAACTGCCTGAAAAGAACCTCAACGCAAAGATAATTGTAACGCTAAGCGACAAACGGTATCATCGCCCCGACTGTCCGAGGATCAGGGGTGAAACTCGGGATATGACATACGGAGCGGCGAAAAACCGATTGTTAGAGCCATGTCCTTATTGTTTTCCACAGGATGCGGAGAGGAATGCGGATGGGCGTTGATGCGGATATTTGGCGGGCTTGTTAAGTTTGCAGCGAACGATCGGGAGCTTGCAGACGAGGGCGTCTGCAAGCTCTCGAATTGTAACGCTAAGCGACAAACGGTATCATCGCCCCGACTGTCCGAGGATCAGG
>CAZWOY010000201.1:0-267 GCA_964635255.1 uncultured bacterium | reverse complement strand
CCGATTGTTAGAGCCATGTCCTTATTGTTTTCCACAGGATGCGGAGAGGAATGCGAATGGGCGTTGATGCGGATATTTGGCGGGCTTGTTAAGTTTGCAGCGAACGATCGAGAGCTTGCAGACGAGGGCGTCTGCAAGCTCTCGATGTTACTGGGGAAAAAATTCCACTGGTAGGGCAGGCGTCACCGCCTGCCTTCGCAACCTTGCTGAATCGCATTGGCAGGCAGGGACGCATTGGCAGGCAGGGACGCCTGCCCTACCAGAGAA
>CAZWOY010000200.1:0-7297 GCA_964635255.1 uncultured bacterium | reverse complement strand
ATTGCTTAGTCTGCTAAAGGCAGACTCGCAATGACACTTTTTCAGGCACGTAGTAATAGCAGCCCGTGTTCTCCGAACACGGGGTTTGAAAGATAAAATTTTAACCCGGCTTCAGAGAAGCCGGGCTGCCTTTATACTATTGCGCCCAGATGGCTCGCACTTCCGGCGTAACGCTCATGTCGATTAATGTCTGCAGCAAGAGTTTTGTATCCTCGAAGCTGCTTTTCCCGCCGAATGGAAACTTTCCGAACATCGTTTCAATGTCGAAGGGTTCTTTGTACTTAATCACATTCGCCGATTCTAAGCCGGCTAATTCCTGCGCTTTTTCCAGAGCTGCCTCTATGTAGCCTATGTCGTCGATCAAGCCGTATTCTTTCGATTGATCGACGGTGTAAATCTTGCCGTTGGCGATCTCGCGCACCTTTTCGATCTCGATGCCCCTGCCTTCTGAGACGATCGTTACGAATTTTTCATGGAAGGTATCGATCAAGTTTTGAAAGTACTGTTTTTCTTCGGGCGTTAAATCGCGGAACGGACTGCCAAGGTCTTTCATCTTGCCGCTTTTAATCGGCTCGACTTTTATCCCGATCTTATCCATTAATTCCGAGACCTGCATCCGCTGCATTATAACGCCGATAGAACCCACAAGACTTGTCGGAGAAGCGACAATCCAGTCGGCGGGCGCGGAAACATACAATCCGCCGCTTGCCGCCAGTCCGCTGATCCAGACGACGACCGGTTTGCCCGCTTCCTTGATATTCAACACTTCGTTATGAATAATATCGCTGGCGTTAAGCCCGCCGCCGGGAGACGCCACCTGGAAAAGAACGGCGTCCACGCTCTCATCTTCCGCGGCTTTCTTCAAGCGTCTTGCGACTTCGTACATAGATCCTTCACCATCGATCTGCGAACCTGCTCCGGCGATAGGTCCCTCCAGGCTTATCATGGCAATTTTTCCAGGCGTTTCGCCTTTGCCATGGATAACCGTCTTTTCGGCTAATTCTTTGCCGCCCCCGCCGATACTCGCCTCAAATTCGGAGAACGACGAGCTGACTATCAGTGCAATTCCCCCGAAAAACACAACGAAAACTCCAAGCACAATTAAGAAAATAACCCAGCCCGACATACCTTTGCGCTGCGGCTGATATGCTCGCTGCTCAGGTTGGTCGTTGATTTGTTCAGTTGACATTTTATGCTCCCCAGTAAAAAAATCAAAATAAAATCAGTTCTTCTGTTTGTTCTAAGAATATAAGGATAAAATGATTAAGTATGCATTAAATCAATCTGTTATCGTGTAAAGATCTGAAACAATTTGCTATTTAGGCTTTGAACTCAACCATCCGGAATGGTATATTTTTAGATTAAAGTTGAGAAACAGCAGCCGCACTTGGGGGCAAGAGACCGCAGAACTACTGTTTAGTAAGCAACATGAGTCAAATCCAGCATGAAAAAGACCAAGTTTGAAAACATAGCGCTTCTTTTTTTGGCGCTGCTCGCTCTATCCACTGCAATCCTCGGATACAGCGGTTTGCTGGATAGATTAACCCGCGACCGGTACGAGGATTTAAAGTATGAGGCTCATCGTATAATCGACCTGGCGCAACTATGGTACAATCGCCCGCAGTTTTATGGCGGCGGCGGAAAGTCTTTTGAAGGTTTGGATTTTAAAGACCTCGGATATGCTCAGGAAGATTCGGTTACGACATTAATCCACGATTTGGGCGTCTTCGAGCTTGAAAATATAACGGAGAATTCGTTTGATCTCGCGATAAAAGCCAATGACGGCGCCAAGTTTTCAGCCCAGGATATTACATTTAACAAGAGAGTGGAAATTACCTTAAAAGAATAGGTTGTTTTTAGTTAGAGCTGCAACTTATATTAAACAAAAAACGTTAACTTTAGAGTCGGAAGTTGAACAGTCTTTACAACATAATTTTAGAACTTACTTCACAGCAAGATTTTGACAGAACAAGATGCTTGAATGACTTTGCTTACGAACTTGGCTGGCGACCTGGGGATCATTTATATTTGACTCATGTGGAAGATATAGCGACTGCGCATATATTAGTTGAACATGGACTCGAAAATACGGCAGTTATTTCATTTATCAAATCACCGCGACAGTATTCCAATTTGGACGCGAGAGACCGAACTCGACTGACGTCCATTTCTTACAACAACTTAGTTGATTGGCATATCAATATTGACGCTAAAGCAGTTTCATTTGTATTTAATAGAATCGCGCCCTTAAAAATCATCGAATGGCAGGAATTATCACCCGATGATACCGATATATTAAAAAGCGACTCATTCGAACAGATAACAGGAAAACGCCCCAATCCTAACCTACCGGCATTGGACGATGCTCTTATCAGCGCGATTTCATCCTGGAAAATAAAATTATCGGCAGAATTAAACAATGAAATACCTAGCGAAAATTTATCGACTCTTTTTAACACGATTATTTTCATTCGAGCCATACAGGACCATAGATTGCGATCGGGCGGTAGAAACCGTGAGTTCGCCTATGAGAAGCTTATCGATATCTGGAAAGAAACGAATAGTTCCTTGAAAGAAACGTTAATCGATACTTTGAAATCTTTAACTAACGACAAAACTCCTGACTTCATTGGAGATGAATCACAATTAACTATATTCGACAATTTAGATAAAGAAACAGTCACTTCTTTATTAGAAGATTTTTACCAAAGTAAGCGAGTTCCATATCCGTATGATTTTTCACTTATCTCAAAACACGCTCTCAGCAGGATTTATGAACATTATGTTTCCCTATTAACCATTAAAGACTCGTCACAGGGAACATTTCGATTTACGTCGCAATTGCCGGAAGAAGAATCCATGAAATCCTATGGCAGTTATTACACGCCTCAATTTATAGCTCGTTTTTTTGCGAGATATTTAAGAGAGCAAACGCCGCCGATTCATTTTAAAAATCTTAAAGTATTGGATCCGGCTTGCGGATCAGGCATTTTTCTTAGAACCATTTTGGAATTTCAGTGCAATCCGGTTGAAGCGACGTCGGAAATGATTAAAAGAGCGTTCGGCAACGTTTTCGGTATCGATCGAGAACTTACTGCCGTTCACGCAACGCAATTATCTCTGTCGCTGTTGCATTTAGTCCTTACCGATGATCTACCTGAAAATCTGAACATAAAAGCAAAAGAAGCAATTAAATACTTTTCTGATAGTCCTGAAATGACGAGTTCTTTTAACGCAATTATCGCAAATCCACCATTTGTATCCTGGGATAATATTAACAATTATTTAAGAACTCAACTCACTGAATATATGGGGAAAACAGCATCGGGGCGAATCGATTTAAATCTCGCTTTTTTAAAAATAGCTTTGGAAGCGCTCAAACCAGGTGGCTTTGGATTTTTCGTTCTACCGCATAGTTTCTTACTGAAAGAAAGCTCGAAAGGGATAAGAGACTTAATAAGCGAAAAATGTTGGATTAACTGTTTAGTTGATCTCTCAGCCATTCCTGTTTTCGATGATGCTGGAACCTATACGATTCTATTGATTTTTCAAAAAAAACCAGGCTACGTTGAAGACGAAAGGAGAGCTCCCGCTCCACCAGTAACCATAATGCGATGTATCGATTTTATTAGTCAAGCCCTGCAAGATCTGGTGGAAGGCAAACTGACGCAGAATGAATCTTATCAGATATATCAATTGCCTCAAACAGCATTCCATGAGGATAAATGGCAGCCTGTTCCTCCTTTAGAATTCGCTTTAAGACGAAAACTCAATCAAAATACAAAGATCCAAGATTTTCTAACAGTACGGGAGGGAATGATTACCGGCGCTGATGATATTTTTATCAGATTGCCGCAGAATATTCCGCCAGCGGAAAATCTAATTTATAAACCGTTTCTGCCAGATAGGGAAATGTTGACTTATTCCACGCCGGACAAACCGCCGCGATATGTCTTCTATCCATATATCGAGGGCGTTAAGATTCAGGAAGATCAATTGAGAGAAGAATTTCCAAAAACATGGAAATTCTTAAGCAAGCATAAAGAGAAACTCTCTTCCAGAAGATCGATCGTAAATTCAAGTAAAAAATGGTGGGAGCCTATAAGCCCAAGAAAACCAATTTTCATATTGCGTCCTAAAATTATTTCTCCTCATCTTGTATTAGTTCCTCATTTTTCTTTAGATATAAACGTCGGTTATACGGTTTCACGTTCTCCATTCATACACGTGAAAGAATTTGAGAATAAAGAACAAGAGGTTCCAGAAATAGATTTACTGAAATATTTTTTAGCGATTTTAAATTCAAGCGCGTGCTTTTGGCATATCTCAAATACATCTCATAAATACAGACGGGGATATACAATGTTAGAGCCGCGCACTTTAAATCCTACTCCAGTTACTGATCCCGAATACGTTAAGCCGTCAGTTTTGGCTCGAATTATATATCTCATAAATCAAAGACTAAATACTGACGGCAAAGAGGCTTTAGAATTGGAAAAAGAGTTAGATTGCATAATTGCGGATTTATACAGACTTACCTCTGCGGAAAAGATAATTGTGGGAATCGAATAATGCCTAAACCAAAGATTGTGTTGTCGCAAAAAGAACTGAGAAAAAGAGGAAGTAAGATTAGGAAATTGCTCCGCACCATTTCTCGCAACACTGATACCGGACCTTCAGTTACGGATATCCCCCGTAAAAAAGGTCTTTTTATTGCCGTTTTCGACGGTGCGAAGCCGATCCATCTCGATTTCAGAGATTGGCGTTTTAAAACCGCAGTCAGAAGTGTTAACGGAGCGTATTTTGAGCATTGGGCGCCGGTTAATCCGCATAAACCTACCGAATGGCTTCTTTTCAAAGCGTATTTAAATCTATATAAAATGAAGGGAACATCTATTGCCAATGGCTTTGAGGAATTTGTATGCCTGCATTGCGATCCGAACGAACCGCCGGACAGCGATCATTTCAAGTATAAGTGTACGCCTCATTTGCACATTTCCGCTTCAGAGCATCCTATCCCTAAAGCACATATTACCCATAATCTCGATTTTAGAAATCAAACTCTGGAATCGGTAGATTCTCTGTTTAAATTTTTCGCTTCAGCGCTGCTAATGATAAAAGAAGAAATTCTATCAAGATTATCTTAGTGAATTTGATATATTGAATATTGATTTATGAAATTTAAAATCTATATCATTATTTTATCCTGTTTTTATTAACTGACTAATTGTGCTACCCCAAATCCGGCTTGACATAAAACAAACCGACCGAATTCGTATAAATGGCGTTTACCCAGGGCATGCCTAAGAACGATCTGGGTCTGGCTTTGCCGACTGGGTAGAGCAGGATCGATCTGCGGTCGCGGTCGGCGTAGCTGTTGCCATCGTGCCGGTTGTCAAGAAAGACTTCGAAATAGTAAAGGTACGGCTCTGTAAACTTAAAATATCGGCGAGCCTTGGTCCTCGACTTGGTGAGTATCGAGAGATTTGGCAGTTTTTTCGCCAGCGCCATCTGAAGTTGCAACGCATTAATCGGTTTGCCGTCCAGCGTCGGTATAGCATCCAACTGCGAATCCACCAGAATCCACTTCTTAATATCTCGCAAATAAGCCTCTACCACCACATGGACGCCCCCCATATTCAAATTCTCGACGTTGCTTGGAAACATGTTCAAAACGCGCGCCGGTACGCCCAGACTGTTCAAACAGCCCGCCGTTACATAGGAGTATTCGAGACAGCTTAGTTTCATGCCCTGCCGGGCTTTTTCAAGGATGTACATGGGATCATAATTCATCGGCGGATTATCTGCGGAATGCTTCCAATGATCATGAACCCATTTAGTAATCTCACGGCATTTATCAAGATCCGTTTTTGCGCCCTTCACAATAGCGTTCAGATTATATCTGGCTTTAAACTCGACCAGATAAGGATCTTTGGGATTATCCCATAAAAATCTATAGCTTTTAACCGGTTTTTTTGTGTCCCAGGTTAAAGTTTGAGAACGCCTGGCGCAGCCGGTTGAAAAAAGAAAAATCGCCAGCGCTAAAGTTTGGACTAAAAAACGGCGCGCGATCATGGTCAAATTGCCCTGTTAAAATGATGCAAACTCACTGTTGTCTGTTCTAAAACCGATCCGGCTTGAATGTAAAGCCGGATTAAACGATTGATCGGTTAAATTAACGGATCAATTTCGACCTTGCGGGTCGAACCTTCAACAAAATGGTTCGGGATAGCGCCCCAAACCGATTCAGGTTCTCATTACCCTTGTGAGGTACGAGAGAAGCAAATAGCGACTGCGGCGGAAAGCGAACGACCGCAATCGGAAATGAAAATATATTTTAATATACTATGAAATTTTCTAAATATCAAATGAAATTGAAAAAAAATCTATTTTTTAGAGAAACGAAACAATTACATAAGAAATCGCCAAAACGATTAACATCGAGCTATACAGCAGCTTCATTCTCGCGCTTTTAAAAATATCACGGAACGGAGGCAGCAGAACAACGCCGACCGCTATGCCGATATAGTTTTCAGGATCCAGTCTGTGGTAAGCCCATAAAGGCACGGCAAGATTGGATAAAATGAAGAATATTGAAATTATCCAATAAAGCGCGTTCGGTTGTTTTTGCTTGTCTTGCATCGATGTCCGCCTGTGAAAAGATACTCGTTTAATATGCGGCGTTCGTCTATTAGGAAACAACCTTTGGTTCTATTACTCGGGTTATAAAATTATTTCAGTAGGGCGGGCGTCTCTGCCTGCCTTCTCGATTCTACGGGAGCGCACTGGCAGGCGGGGACGCCTGCCCTACCAGAGAAGTTTATTTTCATGTTCCGTGGCGAAACTCGCTTCATGAGCAATTCTTATGAAAAAGAACTATCGCATGTAAAAAAATATACAAAATTTGAACGGCAAGTCAAATAGATTTGCTGAAAATTTATAGTTTTCTCTCTGTGAATTTTTATAAAGAAATTAAATCTGCAGGCGCGTCAACGCCGCGCAGCAAAAAAGATACTGGATTATTACTAAGTGCAGAAAAAAGTGTCATTGCGAGTCTGCCTTTAGCAGACTAAGCAATCTCCTAATATCTTGATAATGCTTGATATTGATTAATATCCGCATTCCATCAGATTCCTGGAGATGGCAGCTATTTTATGCACGTAGTAATAATGCCTTTATGTGTGCGCTTCAGCGCTCACTCAAAAGTGGATTGGACGCCTGTATCCGGATTGCTTTTACCTAATAAGCATATCCGCATAAATAACTATAATAATAATTCATAGGTCTCCAGTTTGAA
>CAZWOY010000199.1:0-7298 GCA_964635255.1 uncultured bacterium | reverse complement strand
TTAAATTGAAAAGCGGGGGCCGGGAAGACGTTCGGAAGGTTAGTTTGGTTCGGTAAATTTGGGGGAGAAGGTATGTGCGAATGGAGGAAATCAGGAATGCGGTCGCTTCCAAGATACGAAACTATGAAACTACAGTTACACATTCAACGCCGAAGGTCTGGCGTCGGGCGTCTATTTCGTAAAATTAACCGCAGGCGCTTTTACCGCTTCGGAAAAAGTTACTTTGATCAGGTAAGTATTTTCAATTGCCCAGCCGCTTTTTATAAAAAAGCGGCTGGGTGTTTTCAAACGAGGTTTTTATGAAAAGCTTGATAGTTTTACTAATATTTATTTTCGCTTTCACTTCAATTGCGCAGGATATGGAAATTGTCTGGCAGCGGGAATACCCATCGGACATAATAATAATGAATGATGATGGAAGTCATGTAACAGAAGACGGCACTATAATCCAAGAGGAAAATCCGCGATTAGTCGAATTGAGATTCAATGAATATAATGTAAACTTCGATTTAATCGCAAGTTGCACAACTTATATCGAAGACTTACTATTGAGTGGACCTCCTCAGAACCGAGGTTTATTTCACGGCATATATGATGATTACAAGTGTGTAAGAATTAGCAACATTAAGAGTATCGACACCGTTGCCGGCGATGACCGCGATCAGTATTCGGTGGCTTTGGCTTTTTTCGACAACGATTGGCAATTCTGCAATCTGAGAGTGTATGAGGAGGATAATGAACCTGATTTTACGCTTGACACACCCGTTGAAGACAGTAAACGGCTCGATAACGGTCATTTCATCATAGTTGGCTATCAACGTGAGAAATACCGTGTCGCCGATGGAATATCCCGCGGCTACATGGCTTATTGCGATCAAAATGGTGAAAAGCTCTGGTCGCGGACCTATACGAGGTATCAGCACAGCTATGAACTCAATCAGGTTTATCCGGTTGAGGATGGATTTTTATGCATTGTTGAATACTCCTGGATGCCGATGGAAAGATTATGGGGCGTTGAGTTCGCGCTAATGGATTCGAGTGGGCAGATTATGGATTTCAATATTGAAAATTATCACGTTTGGGATGAAGAACGGCAAAGGTATCTTGATATTAATTTTGGGTTATTGGGATCAATAATAGGTGATTTGGACGATAAAAAAATACTTCTTTATGGTACTTATGAGTCGGGGCATGACTATCCTTTTCCTGTGGCTATAATGCGCAACTTTGATGATGGAACTCTTTGGCGTAGAGAATACCACTTGATTCAAGAACACCAGGAAGATGATCTATGTTATTTTGCTGATATGGTAAAGATAGATAATAATCATTTTCTTGGATATGGAAGGACTTTCATAGATGAACAAAACCTGTTCATTTCACATTGGCTTCTATTAATCAATTCGGAAAGGGATTCGCTTTCCTATTTTTCCTGGGATTGTAACCAAAGATACAGCTCCAGATCAGGAGAAATTTATTATTTAGGCGGCGGCGATGTGTTAGTCGAAACGACCGATGATTTATTGACGCTTATTCATATTAACGGATTGGACATTGTCGAAGACCGGAGTGTACCCGTCGGTTTTGATCTTCAGTGCGCTTATCCCAATCCGTTTAATTCGACAACCTGCCTGAAATACAGCCTTCCCGCCCCCGCCGGCGTTTACTTCGCCCTGTACGACGCCCAAGGCAGCGAAGTCGAGGTTATTGCCGGCGGCAGGCAGAATGCAGGGAGCTACAGTTACACATTCAATGCCGAAGGTCTGGCGTCGGGCGTCTATTTCGTGAAATTGAAGGCAGGCGCTTTTAGCGCTTCGGAAAAGGTTACTTTGATCAGGTAGGTTTACTCAATTGCCCAGCCGCTTTTTTTGTAAGCGGCTGGGTCTTTCTAAAGAGGTTTTTATGAAAAGAATAATAGTTTTACTTACTTTTATTTTCGCTTTCATTTCGTTTGCGCAGGATATGGAAATTGTCTGGCAGCGGGAACACACCTCAAATTTGATTATTATGAATGATGATGGATGTCATGTGATGTTCGATGTTACCTTAATACAACCGGAAAATCCGCGTATTGCCGAGTTTGTATTCTCCGAATACAATGCAAACTTCGACTTAGTTTCCCGCTGCACGACTTATGTCGAAGACGCCTTATTGCTGGGATACCGTACCGCAGGTATATATCATGGTATATACGATGATTATAAAACCGTTTATGTTGGCAACATCATGGGCTGCGACACCGTTGCCAACGAGGACCGCCATCAGTATTCCGTAGCGTTGGCTTTCTTCGACAACGATTGGCAGTTCTGCAACCTGAGAGTTTACGAAGAGGATAACGATCCCGATCTGACGCTTAACACGCCCATTAACGACAGCAAACGCCTTGACAACGGACATTTCGTCCTGGTTGGCTATCAATGGGAAACGTATCGGGTAGCCGATGGGCTTGACTACGGCTACATGGCTTATTGCGATCAGGATGGCGAGATGCTCTGGTCGCGGACCTATACGAGGTATCAGCATAGCTATGAACTTAATCAGGTTTATCCGGTTGAGGATGGATTTTTATGCATTGTTGAATACTCCTGGATGCCGATGGAAAGATTATGGGGCGTTGAGTTCGCGCTAATGGATTCGAGTGGGCAGATTATGGATTTCAATATTGAAAATTATCACGTTTGGGATGAAGAACGGCAAAGGTATCTTGATATTAATTTTGGGTTATTGGGATCAATAATAGGTGATTTGGACGATAAAAAAATACTTCTTTATGGTACTTATGAGTCGGGGCATGACTATCCTTTTCCTGTGGCTATAATGCGCAACTTTGATGATGGAACTCTTTGGCGTAGAGAATACCACTTGATTCAAGAACACCAGGAAGATGATCTATGTTATTTTGCTGATATGGTAAAGATAGATAATAATCATTTTCTTGGATATGGAAGGACTTTCATAGATGAACAAAACCTGTTCATTTCACATTGGCTTCTATTAATCAATTCGGAAAGGGATTCGCTTTCCTATTTTTCCTGGGATTGTAACCAAAGATACAGCTCCAGATCAGGAGAAATTTATTATTTAGGCGGCGGCGATGTGTTAGTCGAAACGACCGATGATTTATTGACGCTTATTCATATTAACGGATTGGACATTGTCGAAGACCGGAGTGTACCCGTCGGTTTTGATCTTCAGTGCGCTTATCCCAATCCGTTTAATTCGACAACCTGCCTGAAATACAGCCTTCCCGCCCCCGCCGGCGTTTACTTCGCCCTGTACGACGCCCAAGGCAGCGAAGTCGAGGTTATTGCCGGCGGCAGGCAGAATGCAGGGAGCTACAGTTACACATTCAACGCCGAAGGTCTGGCGTCGGGCGTCTATTTCGTGAAATTGACGGCAGGCGCTTTTACCGCTTCGGAAAAAATTACTTTAATCAAGTAGCAAGGGAGTGAAAATGCTTAAACGATGTTTTTTTCTCGTTGTTATAGTAGTCAATTTAAACTTGGCGCAGGAGATTTTTCACATTGAAGTTGAGGAATTTATTCCATTTGATGATAGAGACATTCATTATCTACCGCGAATCTACGACTTGGACAGCGATGGAATAAAAGAAGTAATAATCATAAAAACCCGAAGCATCGAGGGCGAACGATACGATTTTGAACATTGTCTATCAATTTTTGAGGACGGCGAGGAATCCATTACTACAGACTGGGAGCCCGGTGGAATTGGCAGGGGACCTGCAGTGTTCATTGCTGATATAAACCGGGATGGGCATTCTGATATTTTCATTGAAGCTTCACAAATTCACCGAGCTGAATTATACGCCGGTCCCGAATATGAGCTTGATCGCTCCGATTTCTGGTTATTTCCCGAATATATCACGGCAGGATTTACTGGATTTGACGCCAATGGGGAAATTACGCCTTTTTTCATGGAATGGGTTTGTGACTTTGATGTATGGGATGATTCACTGGGACGCGGAATTGAATTGTTTGAAGAATACACAAATCTTTACACCGGATCGCCATTTATTAATAATTACGAATTCCGGCATTCAATTGGACTTCCCTATGGTATTTGTACCTATGAAAATGAATATCGGCGAAGCGCCGATTATTTCATTAGTTCAAGGTGGAGTTATTTATACAGCCATCCCGATACAGTTTGGAATAAATGGGAGGTCTATCAGGCTTGGACGTCTTTAGGCAGTACATGGGATAATCCGCGATGCCTGACGCTTTTTGATATGCACGATCTGCGCGAAAATCAACATGGTGAAGAAAGAACCGCATCGCACTGGTTCCGGTTCAGCGATAATAATGCTGTTGAGGATTTTGATGGCGATGGAAGAGTCGAGTGGGTTCTGCCATGGTACTGCGACGCAGAACCTGACACTTATATAACGCACACGCCGGTCTATGATCCGGAAGATTTCATCTTAATCTCAGATTATATCGAAGCAATCCCCGGTATTGGATATCTTCCTTTTACAAGCAGCGCACATAAAGGAGCCTATCCGATCGATGTCGATAACGATGGTGATTACGAATTGATTATAGGTCTTTTAGGCTTAGAACCTCGTATTATCGAACCTCTTAGGGGCGATTTAATTCTTGTAGGCGATGAACCTTTGCCCACAACTTGCAGTTTTACGTTTTATTTAGGCAAATTTTTATCAGATAGAGAAAATCTTCAATTAATGGTATATACAAATCAAAGATTAGAATTATATCACTTACCTGTCAATTGGACTATGCCAAATAAGGTGCAAGACAGTTTTTCAATCTCACCAAATCGTTTTATACTCGATCAAGCTTACCCCAACCCCTTCAACGCCGCCACCACCCTATCCTACACCCTCCCCCGCCCCATGGACGTCGAGCTGTCCGTCTGGGACGCGACCGGCAGAAAGATTTCCGTCCTCGACCGGGGCAAGCGCGGCGGAGGAGAATATCGGCTGCATTGGCGGGCGGATGGGTTTAGTTCGGGGGTATATTTTGTGCGGTTGAAAGGGAAAGATTGCGAAGACGTTCGGAAGGTTAATCTGGTTCGGTAGAAGGGAGCCGGAAAGCGTTGTGAAAGCGACTGCATTCCAAGCAAGCGCTAACGAACCAACAATTTAGCAATTTAACAATTTAACAATGGAACAATGGAACAATGGAACAATAAAGCAAGGAAATAAACCCCATCCCGTCAAATTTCAGTTAAACATTAATCTATAATTATACCAGAAAATACCCAAAAAAATACGACGATGTGACGATAGTTTCGAGCGCCCCCCTCCGCTGTGAGCGGCGCTGCTTCGCTCCTTGAAATCAAAATATCCGATTATTAACTTTCCATTAAGAAAATATTAGCTTATATTGTATGAGTTCAATTTCAAACTGGAAGGTCAATGCAAACCGACGTTAAAGCTCGAAAAGTTTTAGCGCTGTTCAATCCTAAATCGGGCGTGTGGTTTAACCTGTCGGAGGTGCTGCTCTCGCTGGGCGAGACCTGGGATGTGGAGGGAATTAATCTCTGCTATCAAGAGAGCAAGAGCCCCGAAGACGGCAGATTGAAAACGCTGCGGGCTATCGAAGACGGAGTCGATACGATTATTGTCGTCGGCGGCGACGGCATGGTTCACACCATCGGAGCGGAACTGGTCGGCAAGAATATCGCGCTCGCTGTAATTCCCGCCGGCAGCGGCAACGGTTTCGCACGTCATTTTGGGATCCCGCTCAGTCCCTCGCAGGCGGCCCGGGTTCTGTACAATGGGCGGAGAACCAAAATCGACGTCGGATTTATAAACGAAAAACCGTTTTTTGTAACCGCCAGCCTCGCCTGGGACGCCGATATGGTAAAAGGCTTGCAGGCTTCGCCAATCCGCGGCATATTGCCTTATGTTTTCGCGGGAATTTATCATTTTTTTACTTACGAACCTCAACACTTTAACATAATTTTGGATGGCAAAACCATCCGTATCGACAATCCGCTGTTGATGACGGTCGCCAATTTGACTCAGTTCGGCGGCGGCGCTAAAATCGCGCCTGACGCAAAGGCGGACGATGGCGAACTGGTTCTGGTCGTCGTGCCTCACATGGAAGCGATTGAACTGATACCCAAGCTTCACAAGCTGTTCGACGGATCGATCAACAGCGTTTCGGAAATAAGAACCTGGAATTTCAAAAAGATGAGCGTCGATCGCTCCCGTTCCGGTCCGATTCAGATGGACGGAGAGCTTGTCAGCGCAGCGAAAGACCTGTCCATCGAGGTCCGGCAGAAAACGCTCGAGGTCATTATTCCATCCGTGCCGGAATCGCAGCGCAGGAAGTGGTCGGAAGAATAAGTCCGGCTTACGCCTGAAAAAGCGCATGCTGAAGCGCGCACTCCAACTTGATCCTACCGGCTCAAATTTTGTCTTGACAATCCGAAGGAAAATGATTAATTTGTAATAGTCCACAGTTAAAAGCGCCACTACCGTTGATTGATTTCCATAAACTGCGAAGCTTGAACGAGTTAATTTGCCCACTTTTGTCCGGAGCTCTTCCGAAAAAAGAGCAAAAAATTGAAAAAAAGTCTAAAATTCTCTCTCTTGATTTATCTATTTTAAATCATTATAATGTATATGCCTTTTGCAAAGGAATAAATATTTAAGGAATAAGAGACATTCCGCGCTAAGGGCAAAGTATTTTCGATTTGGTTTGATACATTTGTTATACAATTCGCTATTTTGAACGAGGAAGTTTTTGAAAATGTCGTTGTTTGGATTTTGGACCTATGAGTTTATGTCGATACATATTTTTTTCAGACAATAAACTCGATTTAATAGTATTGAGCGCAGCCGTTCCCGCTATCCAGGCAGTCTTTGCGCCTGCCTGCGCAGCCATTAAAGCGGCGCGTGCAATTATTCTCGCGAAACCGGCCGTCCGAGAGTGTGAGCAGGTAGGCTCAGTCATACCTGCGAAGGCGGGAATCTCCCGCAGCAGCGCCGGTGCTCCCGGCGTCGAGTCGGTCAACCGGTCTCTCTGCGCCAAATCCTATCAGAACGCTATTTTTAATTCGCAATTTCTTAAACGCCGCCTCGCTCTCGCTTTCGGGAGTGTTAGCGCGGCGTTTTTTTTGGTAAACAGGTTACAAAATAGCCGCAAAAAAAGCGCGGGCGAATCTACTCTCGCTAAAGATCACGATTCGCCCGACACGCGGCTCGAAACGACCTGTTCTTTTCAGAACCGGGGGTCAGTTCGACGCCATTTATATAATGTACGAACGAACGCCCCCAAAATCAATCTAAGGAGGCCTTCATGGCTCGT
>CAZWOY010000198.1:0-7346 GCA_964635255.1 uncultured bacterium | reverse complement strand
CCGGAAGTCTATGGCTCGCGATATTTGGAATTTATACAACGTTGGAGTACACGCTTCAGCGTGCGCTCTCCACGCTGAAGCGTGTACTCCAACGTTGTGTTGAAGTGGGGGTGGAAGATATTTCAGGATAGGCTGAGTTCCGATTTAATGCTGCATTTTCACCCTCTCGCAATCTGGCATGTCAAAAAGGCGTGTTCAACTCTTTTCTAGCACGAAGGACGCTCGGAAAATCCTGCCTATATTAATCGCTGCCATAGTTTTAGCGCTCATCTTCGGAGGTTGCGGCTTTCATCGCTGGTTGCCGCGACTTCTTAAAATTTCAAAAATCAAACAAAACCGGAAACCTTAAATTCGCCGCATATCGAACCGTCTTGTTTAAAGGATGTCCCTTTCTTTCAAAATAGGATGATACATGAAACTGCAGTTGGAATCCGTCAAAATTCGGCGTTTGCAGGGAGGCGCCAAGTGTGAAAGGCTTGACCTTGCCCAGTTCATCGTACCAGAATCCCCACCGCCAAGAGAAGACGTCCATAAATTGTAACTCTACGCCGCCATGATAGATTAAATCGGCGAAAAAAGGTTCATCGAACCAGGCAGTGAAAAGAGCTTTGTAAAAGGGATCCGTCTCGCCGTCGGGATGCTTTCTAACTAAAAGTTTACTAACCTCAAACGCACAATTTACTTCGAATTGTTCCCGTTCGATATTAACGTTAAAACCGATTAAGAGATTGGTTGGGATCGGATCAGCCTGAGCGCGGTCGATATATGACGCTTTGTCGCCTAAATTCTGCAGGTTTGCCCCAATAGATAAATTAACCGGCTGCATTGAATTTATCGGGACTATACTCTTCCGATAGAGCAGCCCAAGATCGATGGCTGCAGCGGAAGCGGTTATATTATCGCGTCCATTAGCCTCTTTCCAATCTACTAAGCAACTGTGAATTGATTTAAAATTCACGCCTGCAGCTAAGTTCTGGCTGACCTTAGAACCATAGGATAATGTGTAAGCTTCTTCATAAGTGCTAAACGATCCAACTTCATTATTTAGTTCATCCCTTCCTTCCGTTTCACCAAGATTTAAGTATGTCAAACCTAAGCCTACCGCGCCAAATTTGCCTAATGGGAAAACGCTTGCGCTGTATTTGTAATATAAATCATCCAAATTAATGTTAGGCAGCCAATCAGTATAGGTGCCCATCACTTCAGTGTGTTCGAGATAAGCGAGTCCGGCCGGATTCCACCACGCAGCCGAAGCGTCGTCGGCAATCGCGACATGCGCGTTTCCCATCCCGCTGGCTCGATTGCCGGGTTCAATCTGCAGGAAAATCATTGTTGCTTCGGCGACGCCGGCAAAAGTTGCATTTTGCATAAAAAAAATCAGCAGTAATGCAATGATAAAAGGAAAAATGGTTTTTTTCATTAGAATTTCCTAAGTTCGATTTATGGTTATGGTAAAATCTATTTTCCGTCGGCGGATCTAACAGCAGATTGCGCAGATTGCGCAGATTTTTTTTACAGGAAACGCTTCCAGAAATATCTGCACAACCCACGAAATCTACCATTATGACCATGTTCAATAAAAAGTGAACAAATTACCGACTCGTTCCCACGCCGGAGCGTGGGAACGAGTTAAATCACAAAATCACAAAGTTACCGCCTTCACACAATCAATAACCGTCCCATCCACCCATTTAACAGCTGCCACAATCTTGTCCGTCGTCTTCGGCGGCTCCGGTTTTCCGCCGCAGATTTCCTCGACTTCGTTCTTTAAATCATGAATGTCCACTATAGGCAATGAAGAACCGCGCAGCTTTTCTCTTAAATCCTCCCGCAGCGGATTGATCGCTATCCCGCGCTCGGTTACGATCACGTCGATTAACTCGCCCGGTCCGCACAGCGTCGTTACCTCATCGACGATCACCGGTATTCTGTCTCTGAACGATGGAATGGGCAGGATCGTGCATTTGGATGAGAGGCAGTTCTGCCAGCCGCCTATGCCGTGCAGCAGTTTGCCGTCGGAATGGGTGACTACGTTGGCGTTGAAGTTGACGTCCACTTCTGTGGCTCCCAATACGACGGCGTCAACGAAAGAGGCAAAATGTCCCTTCCCATGATAGTTATAGCTCGTGAAAGGCGTCGTGGCGACATGGTTCGGGTTTTCACGCAGCGAACGAACGCCCTCGAGATCGAAGGTTTGACCATCCAGGATGTAATCGGTTAAGCCCTCCTCCAGCATTTTCACTAAGTGCTCGGTCGAACCGCCGCGGATATAGCGCGCCTTGACGTTTTTCGCTTTCATCATCTCGCGCAGGAATATCGCGAAAGACAGAGCTGTGCCGCCTGCGCCGGCTTGGAACGAAAAACCGTTTTTCATAATGCCGGCTTCCTCGATGAACCGGGCGGCGTATTCAGCGATCAGCAGCCGGTCGGGGCTTTTGGTGATCTGGGTCGTGCCGGAAACGATTTTCGATGGATCGCCGATTTTGTCCATTTCGACGACATAATCGACGTAGGCGCCCTGTATCTGCCAAGGATAGCAGGGGAAATCGATCAGATTATCGGTAACGACGATGACTTTATCCGCGAATTGAGAATCTGCTAAAGCAAAGCCTAATGAACCGCACGCCGAATCGCCCCGGTCTCCGGTGCAGTTGCCGAACGGATCGGCGGTCGGGGCGGCGATGACGGCTATGTCGATATGGACTTCGCCGTCTTGGACGGCTTGGTGCCTGCCGCCGTGCGAGCGCAATACAGCCATGCCGCGCATCTTGCCGGTCGAGCAGTATTCGCCCAGCGGTCCGTTCATCGAACCTTCGATGTGATGAACCACGCCGCTCTCCAAATGGTCGATTACCCCTGCCTGGCAGGGGAATGATGCGCTTGGGAACCAGCGCAGGTCTTTCACGCCCATCTCGGCGCAGGCGTCGAAAACCTGCGTCATCACAAGGTCGCCGTTGCGGAAGTGGTGGTGGTTGCTGATCGTCATGCCGTCCTTCAATCCGCACAGTTTCAACGCCGTTTTCAGATCAGAAACGACTTTATTCCCGTCCGCCGGATAATCGGCGCTGGTCGAAAGCGGGGGAGCGGCGCGCCTGCCTTTGGGGCGGTATTTACCGGCGCCTTGGAACGCCGGATGTTCCACGCCGTTAATAAACCTCGGAACCATGCGTCCGGCGGCGTTTTTGACCATTTCCTGTTTCATGTCTATTATTCCTCCCGCCAATTTTTATCCAGCAATCCAAGATTTTCCGCCATCTCGACCGTATGCAGCGCGCGCTTGACGACCGGCGGATCGATCATCTTGCTGCCCAGCGAAACGACTCCCAAGCCTTCCTTTTCGGCTTTGTCGAACGCTAAAACGATTTTCCGCGCCTTTTCGATCTCAACCGGTTCCGGCGCGAAGGCTTCATGCACGACCTTGATCTGGCGCGGGTGAATGCAGCCTTTGCCGTCGAAGCCCAGCATCTTGGCTTCGATGACCGACTGCCGCAGTCCCTCCATGTCGCCGACGTCGGAAAAGACTGTGTCGATAGGCTGAATCCGCGCCGCTCGCGCCGCATTGACGACCATCGACCTCAGCCAGAAGCTCTCCTTTCCCTCCAGCGTGCGCTGAACGCCAATGTCAGCCGTGTAGTCTTCCAATCCCAATGCCAGTGCGACGTTCAATTTGGATGCGGTTGCGATTTCGTAGGCTCTTAAACCGCCCAATGCGCTTTCGATTATCGGCATCAGGTACACGGGATTTTCGATTCCTTTGTCCTTGCGGATGCGTTCGATTTTCTCTTCGACCGATTTAACCTGGCCGTCGTTTTCGACTTTGGGAATAAGGATGACATGCGGATTGTGGGGTATAATCCAGTCGAGGTCTTCGATTCCGCGTTCGCCCTGGTTGATCCTGACCATCCGTTCAGCGCCATAGAAATTAACCTGCCGCAGGGCGTTTCTGACCAGCGCGCGGGCTGCGTCCTTTTCCGGGGGCGCGACCGAATCTTCGAGGTCGAGGATGATTCCATCCGGCTTATGAACCCCGATATTCAGCATGAATTTGGGATCGTTGCCGGGCAGGTAGATGCGGCTGCGGCGGAAGTGATCCTTTGGAGTCCGGTATGTCGAAAACGGCTTCATTTCCGGCAGGTATTCGATATCGATCTTGCCGGCGCGCCTGACCGCCGTTTCGATCCGCGCCGCAATCGCGAACGGCAGCGCTCCGAAGTCTTCCATTTTCAGAAGCGCATGTTCGACCTTCAGCGCGTTGAGGACTTCGAGGCACTGTTTCCGAATCGATTCGCCGTACAGCGAGCCGACTTTGCTCTTTATATCGAGCGCAATCCCGCCCGAGCGCCGCAGTTCCAATTCGATGAAGCAGTCGGAGCGGACGCCGTCGCCGCGCCTGCCGGCTGTGAAAGTTTTAGGCATTAATACTACCTTTGTTTAACAAGGATGAACAGGATGCTGAAATTTCCCATAAAAATCACATAATCACAAAATCACATAATCGCAAAATCATTCAAAAACCCCATCGATCTTCTCTCCACAAACGCAATGACCGTCTTTCATATTCATAATCTTCGCGCTGAACCATGTTCTATCGATCAGTTTTTTTCCGCATTTCGGGCAGAAGGTGGCGCTTCCCCCTTCGATTGCGGCGTTGCCTATGTAAACGTATTTCATCCCCTTATCCAGCGCAATTTTTCGCGCGTTTTTCAGCGTCGAATCGGGAGTTCGGGGACGGTCGATTAATTTATACGCCGGATGGAACGCCGAGAAATGGAGCGGAATGTGATTGCCGCAATTATCCAAAATCCAGTCAACCAAACCTTCGACTTCCTCGACGTCGTCGTTTAAACCGGGGATAAGCAGATTCGTGATCTCAAGCCAGACGTCCGTCTCGTTCGCAACCCATTTTATTGTGTCCAGGACGTCCACCAGATGCGAGATCGTGTATTTCCAGTAAAATTCTTTATTAAAGCCCTTCAGGTCGATGTTGACGGCGCCGATGCTCTTGTAAACCTCGCCGCGGGCTTCGGGCGATATATATCCATTAGAAACCATCACATTGCGGATACCGTTTCTGCGGGCGACTTCGGAGACGTCGATCACAAATTCGCCGTAAATCGACGGTTCGTTGTATGTGTATGCCAGGCTTGGGCTATTGTACCGCAGCGCCAAATCGACGATCTGTTCCGGAGAGGCTTTCGTCGAAAATATTTCATCGACCTTAGCCGTGGACATGTCGCAGTTCTGGCAGAATTTGCAGCCCAGGTTGCAGCCGGCTGTGCCGAAGCTGAGGACTTGCGTTCCCGGGAGAAAATGGTACAACGGTTTTTTTTCAATCGGATCGACGTGCAAGCCGGCGACTTGTGAATGCGTGAGCAGATACAATTCGCCGCCGATGTTCTGCCGGACGCTGCAATAGCCGATCTGTCCTTTGCCCAGCTTGCAGAGGCGAGGGCACAGGCAGCACAGTATCTTATCTTTTTCGACTTCTCTCCACCATTTTGCCGGTGTGTTCATTTTATCTATTCCTTAAATGTTTTTCCCGTATTCCCCCCACACTTTTCTCAGCGCGTCGGAAACCTCGCCGACGGTGCAATATGCTTCGACGGCGTCGATTATCTTTTCCATCAGCGGAGCGTTCGGCTCATGCGCGGCGGTTTCGATTTCTTTCAACCGGGCTTTGACGGCGTGGTTATCGCGCCGGCGTTTGAGTTCCCGCAGCCGTTCGATCTGTTCTTCTTCGGCTTTAGGGGGGATATGCAGGATTTCAGGCGCGGGCTCGTCTTTGAGTTTAAACTTGTTGACGCCGACGATAACGCGCCGGCTATCTTCAATTTCTTGCTGGAAGTTATAAGCCGACGCGGCGATCGAGTTTTGGAAATAGCGCTTTTCAACTGCTTTTACAGCCCCGCCCATCTCATCGATTTTCTCGATCTCGGTATTGGCTTCGCTCTCTATTTTATCGGTCAGCTCTTCGATGTAAAAACTGCCCCCCAAAGGATCGGGCTCGTTCACGACGCCGGATTCATAGCCGATAACCTGCTGAGTGCGCAGCGCGATTCTGGCTGTGTGTTCGGTCGGTAGCCCCAGGGCTTCGTCCAGTGAATTCGTATGCAGCGATTGCGTTCCGCCCAATACGGCGGCTAAAGCCTCCAACGTCGTTCGAATGACGTTGACGTCAGCCTGCTGCGCCGTCAGCGAGGAGCCGGCGGTTTGAGTGTGGAAGCGGAGCATCAGAGATTTCGGATTCTGCGCTTTAAACCGCTCCTTCATAATCTTCGCCCACAGCCTGCGGGCGGCGCGGAATTTAGCCACTTCTTCAAGCAGGTTTATCTGGGCATTGAAGAAAAACGACAGCCGCGGCGCGAAGTCATCGACGTCCAAGCCGGCTTCGAGGGCGGCTTCGACATAAGCGATCCCGTCCGCCAGGGTAAACGCGACCTCCTGAACGGCGGTCGAGCCGGCTTCGCGAATGTGATAGCCGGAAATCGAAATCGTATTCCAGTTGGGAACATTTTCATGGCAATAGCGCATCAGATCGACGATCAGCCGCATCGAAGGCTGCGGCGGGAAAATGTACGTTCCGCGCGCGATGTATTCTTTTAGAATATCGTTCTGAACGGTCCCGCGCAGCTGCTTTGTATCGACGCCCTGCTTTTTGCCGACGGCGATATACAGCGCCAACAGAATCGCCGCCGTCGAATTGATCGTCATCGAGGTCGAGACCTGGTCCAGCGGGATCCCGTCGAACAGCCGCTCCATATCCTCCAGTGAGTCGATAGCCACGCCGACTTTGCCGACTTCGCCGCTGGACAGCTCATGGTCGGAATCGTAGCCTATCTGGGTCGGCAGGTCGAACGCCACCGACAGCCCGGTCTGCCCTTGTTCGAGCATGAGCCGGTACCGCCGGTTCGATTCCGCCGCCGCAGCGTATCCGGCATACTGCCTCATAGTCCACAGCCGCTTAGCGTACATCCCCGGATAAACGCCGCGCGTATAGGGCGGCTTCCCCGGTTCCTCTCCGGCAATCCTCCGGATGTTTTCGAGATTTATGGGCATTTAAAAAGTTCCTGTTTTTGTTTTCGCGCAATTGTATAATATAGTAATTGCTGGTGTTTAATCAAGGATGAAGGGGGAAAGGGGGAAAGGGAGAAAGGCAGAAAGTAGGAAACGGCAATCCGGAGCCGGCATGCATTACCAGGCAAGAGTGTGGAAACAAACAATATAGCTTGCAGACGAGGGCGTCTGCAAGCTCATACGGACGAGGACGTCTGCAAGCTCATACGGACGAGGACGTCTGCAAGCTCATACAGACGAGGGCGTCTGCAAGCTCATACAGACGAGGGCGT
>CAZWOY010000197.1:0-7349 GCA_964635255.1 uncultured bacterium | reverse complement strand
CAAGCTGACAATTCTGTGTTACATTAGATTCTGCTTGCAGACGAGGGCGTCTGCAAGCTCTCTTAGGATATATATTATAATCCTGCCTGTTCTGTCCACCCTTGTTAAAACTTCCCCATCGAAAAACCTTATATTTATACTAAATCGAATCGGGCAATAAACAGGCGGAGGCTATGGCTTCCTATCGCGGGCATTTGCTGTTTGGGCTGTTTGTCGTGGCGTGTTTTATTTTCTTTGCGGCGAACTATTTCTTTACGCCGAGTTCGCTGGACGTTGCGCTCTACCTTGGAATCGGGCTGTTGTTTGCGCTGTTCCCGGACGTGGATACTAAATCGCTGGGACAAAAGCTGTTCTATACGATATTCTTTGTAACGGATGTTTTTCTCATACTGAAGCAACAGTATAAAATCGCAGCCTTTTTCGGGCTAACCATCATCCTGCCGCTGCTTGCAAGCCACCGTAAATGGACGCACAGCAAAGCCGCCATGATCTTAGTTCCCCTCCCGATCCTGCTCTATCCGATGTGGCGGGCGAGAGAACTCGATTTCAGCAACCTGCCGTTTTACTGCGCGGCGGTAATCGGGTATTTTTCGCACCTTTTGTTGGATGGGAAACTGGGTAGGTAGAAGAAACTACCACAGAGAACACAGAGATCACAGAGAAATATTTTTGAAGGGCGCATCGTTATGCAACCAGATAACAACGCCCGGAATGCTGCGCTTCCGGGCTACGAATGACGAATGACGTTGAAAGGTTGGGGCGAACTTAGGCGGTTGTTCAAATTCATTCTGAGGCTATTTGTACCGCGCAAAAGCGGAAGTTTCCCAATAAATCATCACGATTTACCGTCTATCATATCTAAAATTGTATTCGCCAAATATTTCCGGTTCTCCCGATTAACCGGAATCAATTCGACATCATGGCGCATTTTTATTTCATTCACAAACGGCGCTGAATAGGAGGAAATTGTACCGATGACCTGCTGGAGAGAATCCAGCGCATACAAGACGGCAAATTTGAACCTGTCTGAAAAGAGACATAACTTTCCAATCTCGTCGATAATGATCATGGTATCTTCTCGCATTCCTTTCTCTATGGATTCAACTCCCAACCGCTCAAGCAGATCAACATCGACGCTGAATCTACCGATGAATTTGGCGGAATTAATCGATTCGTGCGCAAGGATTCCCTCCTTTCCCTGTAAAGTTCTCAGTTTGAAACCTACGCGCTTCGAGTTTTCGTACAATGCGGTAATGAAAAATCCGTTCGCTTCGCACTTCAGCCTCGGCACAATCTTCTTTAAGAGTGTGGTTTTACCGGCTTTAGGTCTGCCGGTTAAGAGTATGTTTTTCATTAATTTTTAGTAAATTTCGATTTAAGTTCAAGAAAATCCAACTTCACAGTTTAGAAGTTATCTAAGAATGCCTTCTTATGCAATCAATTCCGTATATTATTTTAAAATACTACCGATGAACCTGAAAACATTCGAAGGAACTTCATGAGGTTTGACACAAAAGTCATTTTTACAGCGATGCTTATCCTGGGATTAGCGCTGACATGCGAAGCAGGCGGATCGTCGTCTGTCGAAAAGTACAAAATCGACGCCGTTTTCGATCTTGACGAACATAAAATCGACGGCAAAACCGGACTGGTCTTTAATCCTGCGCCGAAACAAATCGGCTTTCTGCTGAATAAGGAATTCGACATTAAGAGCGCTGAAATCGAAGGAAGAAAACTGAAATTAAGGCTGGAAAAAGATTTTGAGCCGGAACGGGTTTCGCGCGAATACGGCATATTTGGCAAATGGGATACTGAGGGGCTCAATCTTTGGACGGCTGAACTGCCGCGCCTTGCAGGTGAAAGCGGCAAAGCGGAGCTGCAGGTCGAATACTCCGGATCGATGTACACTCCGCCGGACAATCGGCAATTCAGCCGAGAAAAAATCGCTTTTGAGGTCGACGGCACGATCGGCGAGGAAGGAATATTCCTTTCAGCTTCCTCGTTTTGGTACCCACGGATTCCCGACCGACAAGCGCAGCATACGGTCACAGCCCATCTGCCCAAAGGCTGGAACGGCGTCACCGCCGGAAAGCCCGAATGGGAGGAAAAGAACGGCGGAATTATGGTTACTCACATTTCCGAAGCTCCTTTGGATGGAATAAATTTCAGCGCCGCGCCGTGGGAAGTGAAATCGGCCGATCACAACGGCGTGCAGATAATGACGTATTTCCTGCCTGCGCAAGCCGGACTGGCGGATGGCTATATCGAGTCCTGCAAACGCTATATCGACATGTACAGCGGGATGTTAGCCACCTATCCCTTTCCGAAGTTCGCGGTGGTCGATAATTTCCTGCCTTCGGGGTACGGGATGCCCGGGTGGACGCTATTGGGCAGCGAAGTCCTGCGGCTGCCGTTTATCAGGTACACTTCACTCGGTCACGAGGTCCTGCACAACTGGTTCGGCAATTCGATGCTGGTCGATTACCGCGGCGGCAACTGGTGCGAAGGGATCACAGCCTATTTAGCCGATCACAAATACAAGCAGGATCGCTCTCCCGGCGGCGGCAAGGAATATCGGCGCGACATTCTGCGCGACTACGCGGCTTACGTCAATGAAGAAAACGACTATCCGGCGGTGGAGTTCGTCTCGCGCTCCGACGCTCACGACAGAACGATCGGATACGGAAAGGTCACGATGATTTTTCATACGCTGAACCTGATGATACAGCGGAAACATCCGGTAGATGAGCGGTCGGATGCGTTTTTCCATGAAACCATGGGCGATATCTATAAAAAATATCAATGGAAAGCGGCTTCGTGGAAGGATCTAGAACGCGAATTCGGTCTCGCTATCGGGCGGGATATGACGCCCTGGTTCGATCAATGGCTGCGCAAGCCGGGGGCGCCGGAAATCAAGATCGACGGCGTCGAGGTCGATCACGGGGAAGGCATGTGGAATGCTCGGTTTCACGTCCTGACATTGCCGGAAGATCAGCCATACCGCTATCCTCTCACTATCCGGGCGGCGAATAAAGACGGCGAAACCGTTGAAGAGTATTGGTGGATTAAGAAGAACGACCAGGAAATATCGCTCCATGGCAAAGGGAGGCTGCAGTCTATTTACCTGGATCCCGATTTCGACGTTTTCCGTAAAATTTACCCGAACGAAGTCCCATTGACGTTAGCGGCTTTTTACGGAGATCCCGACGGAGTTTTAGTCGTACCTTCCGATAGTCCGCACCAAGAACAATTTCAGGCTGCAGCCGAAGGCTTAAAAAAGCATGGGCAGAAGGTCGTTTTGGACCGCGATTTAACCGAAGAAATGATGCGCAATTCGCTGTGGATATTCGGTTATAACAATTCGACGGCGGACAGATTCGCGCCGGACGGCAGGTTTATACACACGGCGGAAACCGGCGGCGGAACGGCGCTGAATGTAAACGGCGAGTCGTATGAAGACCGGACGGCGTCCGCGACTCTGATAACCGAACATCCGGCTGCGAAGGGCGAGACTATAGTGTACACCTACTGCCTCCCCGACGCCGACCCCGTGCAGGCGACGCGCAAGCTGCCCCATTACGGTAAATACAGCTTTCTGGTCTTCGAAGGCGGCCAAAACGTCGCAAAAGGCGAGTGGGAGCCGGAAGGCGGCTGCCCGATGATCTGGCGGGCTGAATAAACCGTTTCGTATGAAAACTAACGGTTTCGGTTGACGTTGCGTTATTTTTGAGTATATTTAGGAGAGCGTCAAGTGATAGCCGCTTAACAGGTCGAACACTCTTGTTCGCTATTTTGCCCAGCGCGGTCATTCCAGCGAAAGCCGGTATCCACACCTTGCATCAACGCAGAAGGAAGATGGATTCCAGCTTTCGCTGGAATGACTGCGCGCGTAACGTCATTTTTCCAAGAATGGAGCCATCATGCATGTAAAAACCTTAAAAATGCAAAACTTCCGCGGATTCAAGGAGCAGGAGTTCGAGTTTCATCCGCGGGTGAATGTTCTCATTGGGGAGAATGGGGCGGGGAAAAGTAGTGTTTTGGATTGTTTGGCGGTTTTATTGGAGAAACTGATAGGATTTACTGGCATCACAGAGGGATTGAAATTTCAGCAAACCGATATAAATAATAACGAACAGATATCAGATAATAAAATAGTAATAATAGATAACGGTTTTCAAGAAGAGTGGAATGGCGGAATTAACAGGTCTATCAAAGATCCACCATTTCGATTCTTTTCTAGTGAGTCAAATACTGATTATAATTTTTATGAGAAATATTTTGGAAGTGTAGATCGTAGTAGTTATCCTATCTTTAAATTATTTCCTACTGAAAAATTCATTAATCCCTCGGTTAAGATTCCAGATTTAGAATCCTTTGAAGTTAAATCTATTATTTTAGATGCATTCCAGAATAAAGTAAATTTTAAAGAATTTTTCGAATGGATTAGGGGAAGAGAAGATCTAGAAAATGAGGAAAAAATTAAAATTAGAAGCAAAATTGATAACGAAGGAATCTTAGAACATTTATTGAAAAAAGAAAAAGGAGAACTAAAAGGAAGCTATAATGAGGAAGAAGAATTATCCTTATTGTCAGACTATTTAGCTTATCAAGATTTGCAATTGAAAGCGGTTAGAAATGCAATCCTAAAGTTTTTAGAGTATTATCATTCTCTGAGGGTAAGTCGAAAAACAGAAGAATTTATGATCACAAAAAACAATCAAGAATTTTCACTCACCCAACTTTCCGACGGCGAAAAACTAATGATCGCCATGGTCGGCGATATCGCCCGCCGCCTTGCCATCGCCAACCCCGGCTTGGACGATCCCCTCCAAGGCGAGGGCGTCGTCATGATCGACGAGATTGAACTGCATCTGCATCCTAAGTGGCAGCGGATGATTATTCCCCGATTGACCAAGACCTTTCCGAATCTGCAGTTTATTGTTACGACACACTCGCCGCAGGTAATTGGCGAGGTAAAAGACGGGAAAGTGTTTTTGCTTTGGCAGGATGAGGATTCGATCTTGGCTGAAGAACTGGATTATTACTATGGGTGGGATAGCAATCGGATACTTGAAGAACTCATGGAAACGCCCCATAAAAATGAAGAAATCGAGGAAAAAATTACAGATTTATATCGTCTTATTGATAAAAACGATATCGAAGGCGCAAAGAAACTACGGCAGGAATTGGGAGAAATAATCGGACATGACGAGTCTAGCCTTGTCGAAGCAGACACGTCCATTACACTAAGGGAATCATTGAAATGAGGCATATTGAAAAAAGTAATGAACCGAACGCCTTAAATGAGTGGAAAAAGAAATTTAAACCGTTGCAGGATGCGAAATGGAATTCGTTAAATGTCAAACTCGACAATAACTCATTGACTGTAAAGCGGCAAATTGCGGAAGAGCTCTTAAAAGAACAAGGTTATATTTGCTGTTATTGTGAAGTTCGATTGCAGAATCATCAATTTTGCCATATCGAACATTTCAAACCGAGGAATAAATATAGAAAATTGGCTTTTGATTATTCCAATATGCTTGGTTGTTGCTTTGGAGGCTCGCCGGGAAAAAATAGGAATAAAAAAGATAGGCTGCATTGCGGGCAGAGTAAAGGAAGTAATGAACTGCATTCCCTTTCTCCTTTAGATCCCGATATCTGTTTGAAGTTGGAATTTTTAGACAACGGCAGAATCGATCCTGCAAAGAATATCGAAAAAAATAAACTTATTAATAAAGATATTAAGATCCTGAATTTAAATTCTATAAACCTTAGAAGGAGTAGAGAAGCAGCCATAAAATTTCTGAAGAAACAGCCGCCTATTCAGGATAAAAATTATCTCATTTCTTTAATCGAAAAATATCAGTTTAAAGATAATGGAATGTATTTACCGTTTTCTTCCGCAGTTGTGTACTATTTAATAAAACAAATCGACCCGGAAATCTAATTTGCCTAACAAATCAAAATCCCAAAAAAAATCCAACATGCTAATACCAACGCTAATAATGGCTGCAGCAGCCATAGTTTTGTTATACATCGGCTACCGCAATGGACAGGGGCAGCATATCGCCGGACTTAAGCGCGGGGGGTGGATTATTCTGGAGACGCTGCCGCTGCTGGTGTTTGCGTTCATTGTCGCCGGGATGGTTCAAGAACTGCTGCCGAAAGGTGCGGTTGCCAAGTGGGTGGGGACTGAGTCGGGACTGCGCGGAATTATGATCGGCGCCGCCGCCGGAGGTCTTGCGCCGGGAGGTCCGTTTGTCAGCCTGCCGATTGCGGCGGGACTCGTCAAAGCCGGAGCCGGGATGGGAACGATGGTCGCCTTTCTGACCGGATGGTCGCTGTGGGCGGTTTCAAGACTGCCGCTGGAATTCGGGATATTGGGTTGGAAATTGACGCTGGCGCGGATCGCCTGCACGGCGATTTTCCCGCCGATAGCCGGCTTAATCGCTCACTTTTTTTTCCAGAATGTCAGATAGCGTCGAAAAAGAAGACTTCCTGTTGATCGCCCATCGCGGCGGTATGTTTTACAAACCTCAGAACACCTTGGCTGCGTTCGGATACAGCGTTCAGCAGAGAATCCTCTGGGCGGAATGCGACATTCGATTGTCCAGAGATGGCGTTCCGGTCGTGGTTCACGACGATCGCATCCTTATGCCGGACGGAACCAAACGGGCGATTCGAGACTTGACCGTCGCAGATCTCTTAAAAATCGACGCCGGCGGGGGCGAGTATATACCAAGTTTGCAGGAAGTCCTGAGCCTTTACAGCCGGAATCTATCGTTTTACATAGAAATTAAAGAGCTCGACGCCGTTGCCACGACGATCGAGATTTTGCGCGCGGGAATCGATCTGGAAAAAATCTTTATCTCTTCTTTTCTCCCTGACGCTCTGCAATTATTAAAAGAAACAGATCCCGACATAACTCGCGCCTTTTTAGTAGATCGGCTCGCCGGTAAGATCGCCGGCTGCAAAAGCGCGGTTAAAACCGCCGCCCTGCTCGAATGCAAATATTTCCTGCCTCAATATCGCCGGGTAAAGCCTGAGTGGGTCAAAGCGGCGCATGATGAAGGAATTAAAGTCATACCGTGGACTGTCAATAAGCTGAAAGACGCATCAAGAATGATCGAATGCGGCGTCGATGGCATTATTACCGATTGTCCCTTAGCATTAAAGGAATTGATACCTGCCGCTCGAATAGCAAAATAGGGAACTGCAGTTCTATTTTTTGCCGCTCATTTGTCCAGCTTTAAAGAGAAGAGTTAAGCCGATAATTCCGAATTCACATTATACGGATAATTACTGGGAAAATAGACCGCTTAACCTCCCCCCTTCTATCTGAAGGGGGG
>CAZWOY010000196.1:0-7360 GCA_964635255.1 uncultured bacterium | reverse complement strand
TAGCAAAACAACTGATCTCCCAAAAGATAAAACTATTTTAGGCGCTTATTAATAACTTGTCGAAAACTACGCTTTTCAATTGCATTCTTATCATTTTTAAAGCATTATACAGGTAAATCATACAGAAGCAAAAAAATCTTTATTTTTTTTCTGCGTGATTTTGATGTTTGATGTGTTTCAAAGTTAGAAAGAAGAAAAATGCAGAACAAAAAAAGAGACATATCATCAGGTTGCGCCGAATGGTGCGATCAGGTTCAGGCGATTCTTGACCTGCCCGCAGAGGATGAAATCAGGAAAGCCTGGGAGAAGCACGCCGCGAGCTGTGAAGATTGCGCTGCGCTGCTCGAAAGCGAAAAGCGGCTTCATGCGCATCTCGCAGACTTGCCAGACCCGGGTCCGGCGCGCATCTCTCAGAGTGTAATGAACCGTATCCGGTTGAAAGAACGGAAACAGCGGCTGTTTCGTCTTCGCGATCTCGGCTGGGGAATTGCAGGAAGCGTTGCCGGAATCCTGTTAGGCATTCTGTTGGCGAACGTCTCGGAAACAAAAACAACTGAAGCGACGACGGTTTCAGGCTACGAACAAATGCTGACAGACCTTGAGCGGGATTTCGATCCATTATTGACGGTTATGTTCGCCGATGAATCGGAAAGCGGAGACCGGCAATGAAAACGCAAAGAATACTGATCGGCTTGCTGATTGCATCCTGGACGCTGAATGTAGCTCTCGGAGTGGCGCTCTTTCTAAAATCCTCTTATTTGCCGGGAGTAACCTGGGGAGATCGCCCATCGGAAATAGAGCCGATGCGCGAACCGCTGATGGCGCACATTTTTAAAAATCATCCACAGATCAAAGATGAGATTCTGCCATTAAAACAGAAACAGAGGCAGATTCTGGTCGAAATTGCGGAACTGTTTGCGCTTGAAGAAATCGACAGCGCCCGGATTAAGGAGCTGTCGGATTCGCTGGACAGAATCAACAGCCGGATTCATAAAAACGAAGTCGATTTTATGATTCGAATGCATGATCGAATTCCGCACCACGCCCGGCGAGAACTGGTTCCGAGGATGATGCGGAAAATGGGCATGCACCAGCATGAACGAGATCATCGCGAAATGATGCGCCACCGACGCTTCCGGCATGGTGATATGCAAGACAATTTTAAAGAAAGTCAAAACAACACATCAAACATAACAGGGAGTGAAAGATGAAAAGATTCTTAGTTGCGGCGCTGGCGTTAGCCTTCATAGTTTCCGGCGTTACTTTTGCGCAGGGACGCGGAATGGGTCCTTGCGGACAGGGAATGGGTTCCGGAATGGGACAGGGTCCGATGATGATGAAAGGCGATTTTGATCCGCCGGATATGCCTCATTGCATGCGAGGAATCGACCTGACGGAAGATCAGGAAAAAAAGATCGCCGGGCTGAAACGCGACCATCACCGGAAAATGCTCGAAATGAAATCCGATATGGCGGGAACCCGCGCCAAAATGAAGCTCTTGATCACCGAAGATAAATACGACAAGGGCGCCGTCGAAAAGCTGATCGATAAAGTTGCGGATCATCATAAAACCGTGATGAAAATGCGCGTCGAACATTTCCGGGAAGTCCGGGAAATTTTAACTCCGGAACAAAGAGTCCAATTTGATGGAAACCTAATGCACGGCGGTTTTATGGGACATGATAAAGGCAAATTCAAACGGCCTGGAATGGGCCGGATGCACCGCGGCGGATAGTAGGATACTAACGCTGCTGTCCGAAACGATATTGGAACATTTCAAGCGAAGGCGGACTAAAAGTCCACCTTCGCTTTTTTTGCAGATCCCTTCGATTCATTCCCACGAAGTCGTTTGACAGCGCGTCCTTAACACGAAATGATATAATCCGCACTCGAAAAAATACCCCATAGTTTTATTATGATCTTAGCTTATGCGATTACTCCCCATCTTGTAATCAAACCGAATTCGGTATATATTACTGATAAAAGCGGTAAAAAAACTACACAAAACAAAGGCATAAAGATACTCAAATTGTACTTTATGTTTTTGCGTTAAAGATAAATTTATGAATCAAAACGATCTTCAGAAAATATTCCGGGCGCAGCAGGCTTCGATACATAAGTTTCATGAGAAAAGCGTTTCGGATATCCTGACCATTGCCCGGCATATTTTCAATGCTATAAAGGCGGGCAACAAGGTCTTACTGTTTGGCAACGGCGGCTCGGCGGCTGACGCTCAGCATGTCGCGGCTGAAATTGTCGGCCGGTTCGCCAGAGATCGAACTCCCTATCCTGCCATCGCCTTAACTACGGACACATCGATTATCACTTCGGTTGGAAACGATTACGGCTTTGATGAGATTTTTACAAGGCAAATCAGAGCTCTTGCAAAACCCGGCGATATCGCTGTCGGCATTTCGACCAGCGGCGGTTCGCCGAATGTGGTTAAAGCTGTGGAATGGGCTGTGGATAACGAAGTTATCACTATTGGCTTCACCGGTGAATCAGGCGGCAAATTAAAATCGATCTGTGAAATATCCTTCATGGCGCCTTCGAATGTAACCGCGAGAATTCAAGAAATTCATATCATGGCTTGGCATGCGATCTGCGAATTGGTCGAGAATGAACTGGTTAACAGCGTGAAAGGTGGGTAATAATTTAAAGACAAATAAGCTGCTTCGCAATATCCGGTATCTTTTAGGCAGGAATATCCAGCAGTTTCTAAGCTCCCGCAGATTAGCAATCCTCGATTATAATTATCCGGATCGCAAAGATATTTTCAGCCGCGTCGAGAAACTCTCGAAAGAGGTCGATTTCGGACTTAGCGTCGCTGAAGCTCATCAACTCGTTATGGCAGTCAGAGCGACTGCGCAAACCGAAGGAGACGTCGCGGAGGTCGGCGTTTATGAAGGCGGATCGGCGAAACTGATTTGTCAGGAAAAGGGCGGAAGGGAGTTGTTTCTGTTCGATACTTTCGAAGGATTCCCGAAAATAGGAGTTGAAGACGCCGCGTTTCTAAAAAAAGGCATGTGCAGCGCTAACGCTGAAAAAGTAGCAGGCTATTTAAGCGACTTTACCGGCGTAGCCATTTACAAAGGTCTATTCCCTGAAACCGCTCAACCGATAGGACCGGTCACATAACCGGCCATCGTGGCGAGGGCGACGAGGGCGAGAACCACAACGGATAGCCGATCGAAAATTCAGCTTTGTGCACCTCGACGTCGATCTGTATAAAAGCGTCCTCGATGGTTTGGAGTTCTTTTACCCAAGAATGAGTTCGGGCGGCATAATATTATCGCATGATTATAAGACGCTGCCGGGCGTAAAAAAAGCATTCGACGATTATTTCAAGCGCCATAAGACGCCGGTTATTGTCTTGCCCACTTCACAGGCGTTAGTCGTAAAAACGAATTAAAAAGGCAAAGCGTGGGAAAACAGCATTTTATCTACATTATTCGCCCGGTAAGAGATAACTTTCTTGAGAACCCGACGCCGCAGGAAAATAAAATAATGGAAGATCACTTTCAACATTTGAAACTGTTGCGTGAAAAAGGAACGCTTTGTTTAGCCGGACCAAGTCCGGCGGGAAAATTCGGAATTGTCATATTTAAAGCGGATTCGATGGATGAAGCAGGGCGGCTTATGAATGAGGATCCTGCTGTAAAAAACGGAATAATGAACGCGGAAGTTTTTGATTTTCGACTATCGTTAACGGCTGATGATTGTTAATTGCGAATATTTTTGCTTAGTTTGAATTTGACCATGCAGACGCTCTACTATAAGCGTGAACGAGCGGAAAAAAAGAAACAGGTTTTCGATGACTACTTACATCCTTAAACGAATCCTTCTGATGATTCCGACGATGATCGGGATTACAATTGTGGCGTTTCTAATTATTCACCTCGCGCCCGGCGATCCGGCGGCGATGAAGGCTCGCGCCGCGGAAGGCATGATGGAGGGTATTACGGAGGAAGCCATACAAAAAACGAGGGAGCTGTATGGTCTGGATAAACCGCTCCACGTTCAGTATTGGTTGTGGGTAAAACGAATCGCGACTCTTGATTTTGGCGATTCGCTCAAGTTTCACCGGCCTGTTTGGGATGTTTTAAAAGAACGGATTCCTGTTTCGATCAAGCTGGCTCTAACAGCCTTGATACTGGCATATATTATCGCCATTCCGATCGGCATTTACTCGGCAAACCATCAATATTCCAATCTGGACAGGTTTACAACGTTACTTTTGTTCATATTGTATTCGCTGCCTCCGTTCTGGGTTGGAACGATGCTTATCGTCTATTTAGGCGGCGGCGACTTTCTGGATCTGTTCCCGGTGTTCGGATTATCCTCAATTGGCGCGGAAAATTTGCCTTTTTGGGAGCGGTTTTGGGATACGGCGTGGCATTTGACCTTGCCGGTGTTATGTTTGCTGTATCCTTCGCTCGCAGTTCTCTCGCGTTATATGCGCACCGCTATGCTCGAGGTTATCCGCCAGGATTTCATCACAACGGCCCGGGCGAAAGGACTTTCGGAAAAAGTTGTCGTTCTTAAGCACGCCTTGCGCAATTCGCTTATCCCGATCGTTACTCTGTTAGCCCAGGTTCTGCCGGCAACCATCGGCGGTTCGATTATTGTAGAGACCATTTTTTCCATTCCTGGTATGGGAAAACTCGTTTTCGACGCAATCCTGGCCCGGGATTACCCCGTCATTATGGCTGAACTAACGATTGTTACATTTCTGACGTTATTAGGAATTCTAATTGCGGACATACTCTATTCAGTCGTCGATCCAAGGATTGCATTTCAACGTCAGGCTGATTAACTTATAAGATTGGAGAATGTCTTTTCGGACAGTACATTTTTAACTGTTTAGCGATACCGAATCATGCAGGAGATGCAAGTGTCAGTTAAAACTCAGATTTTGAAGAAAATTCTATTTGTTTCCATAATATGCGTCATTACGGCGTTGGTATCCGGATGCGATTGGTCGGCGAGATGGGATTTGAGACGGGCGGAAAAAGTTTTGGATAAAGCGACCGAACTGAACGCCGAGTTCTGCGGAGAACATCATGCTCGAAAAGCATATCTGAAAGCTCAGTCGGCGCTCGAGGAGGGAATGTACTATGCCAGGCGGAGAGATATAAATCTCGCGCGCGATAAAGCCCAGGAAGCCAAAGACTGGGCCGAAGAAGCCGTATTCTGGGCCGAGAAATACCACGAAGAAATCAGAAAGGAGAAAGAATCGCTGGGCGCGTACAAAGACTGATTTTCGTCTGCGCCGGGTTTTTTTTCGTTGTTTGACAGTAAAACCGCATTCAGACAGCGGCTGTTATTGCTGCGTGCATGAAAAAGCGTCATTGCGAGTCTGCCTTTAGCAGACTAAGCAATCTCCTAACATCTTGATATTGCATAGTATTCCTCATCAAGCGGATTCCGTGAGATGGCGGCTATTTTAAGCACATAGCAGTAAAACAAACTTAGTAATTTTTGGCATACGCTGTTCTGATTAATAATGCATAAAAACGTTCATCCGGACTGTCCCGGAATGCTGAGTGAGCGCCTGACGCCCAAAATCATTATTCTTGGACAATCTGCATTGCTCGAATTAGGTAATTAAGGAATACAATTGTCCCTCGAAAGCCGATTCGATATCGATCCACCGATCCACATCGGTCAAATCACAGCCGCCTATCCCGCTCTCCAGAAAAAGTTAGGCAGAAGAGTATTCCTTAAGGTTATCCATCCGCAATGGGCCGCCGATGAAGAATTAGTCCAGCGCTTTGAGCGCGAAGCTCAGACAATGGCGCAGATTAACCATCCAAATGTAGTAAAAGTCTATGACTATGGAATCGAGGATGGCATTCCTTATATGGCTTTGGAGTGGATCGATGGCGGAACGCTCGCCGATAAAATTAATCAGGGACCTGTTGGGCAGAATGAACTAAAAAAAATAGCTAAACATATCCTTTCCGGTCTTGAAACGGTCCATGATATCGGGCTGCTGCACAGGGATATGAAACCGGACAACATTCTGACCGGCAGCGACGGAATTGTTCGGCTTGCAGATTTTTCATTAGCCGGTTTTGAGAAAAAATCAGGACTCACCGAGCATGGCGCTGTTATCGGAACTCCCGCCTATATGGCGCCGGAAATTATCGATGGTATGCCGGCGTCGATCCAAAGCGATCTATATGGCGTCGGTATGATTCTGTTTGAAGCGTTGACCGGATCGAATCCCTACAAAGCCGCCGATCCGATCGTCAGTATGGAGTTAATCAGAAAGAACCAACCGCAGCGTCTCTCCGATAACCCAAAAATAGACTCAGGTTTAGCGGCTCTAATAGACAACCTTATCAAACGGGATCCAACCGACAGACCGGAAAATGCAATATCAGCGCTGAATATTCTGGAAGGGCGTACCGGGACGTTTATCGCCAAACCCGAACCCGGTTTCCAGTCGGAAATATCGCATCCCAAATCAAAAAGAAAAATATATCTAACCGGTTATGTATTTGCGGTTGTTATAATCGTTCTTTTCCTGGTTTACTCTGTCTTCTTTAATACCGGTGACTTTCCGGCGGATGATTACAAATCCGATGATGCGTTCATTACAAATAGCGAGAACAATAATAATAACAATGGAAAAATTAGCGAACTCACAAAACTAGAAACAATAAAGACCGATTCGGCAAACGATGTCCTATTGGAAAATGGCAGCCGGAATATAGAAAAATTGGACACGGCTAAAAAATCGCCGCCGGAAAAGGCAAACGAAGAGGTTTTATCGAGCAAACCGGCGCCGCAGCAGGAAAAGATTGCAACCGGGAAGCTGTCTTTAATTGTGAAGCCCTGGGCGCAGGTCTTTATCGATGGCGAAGATTATGGCGCAACGCCTCTCGGAACGATAGAGTTAGAATCCGGAAAGCGCAATCTGCGATTGGAACATGATATTTATCCGGCAATTGAAAAGAGGATTGAGATACCCAAAAATGAGACGGCGCTGTTAGCGGTCGATTTGAAGGAAGAAGCGGCTCAGGCTGTAATTTCCGCCACCCCCTGGGGATTCTTATGGATCGATCAGGATTCGCTGGGATTGCTGCCGAGAACCGATCCTGTCTGGTTATCGCCAGGTATCCATTTAATCAGCGTGCGGCACCCGCGCCTCAATACATGGCAGGACTCGGTGGAACTCAAACCGAACAAAATTCATCGTCTTGCAATAAATTTGAAAGATGGCACGGTCATTGCAAATACAAGTATTGAGAGATAAGTAAACGTCAAGCTTTTGTTTCTATTGAAAATTGTGTATTGTTACTGGGAAAATAACGTTCCGTACGCAGTCATTCCAGCGAAAGCTGGAATCCAT
>CAZWOY010000195.1:0-7381 GCA_964635255.1 uncultured bacterium | reverse complement strand
TGTATTGACAGGCGCTCTCTTTGTATTGACAGGCGCTCTCTTTGTATTTTCTGGTATATGTTGCGGTTGAATGATTGCGTACGGTACGTAATTTTTAACTCGTTCCCACGCTCCGGCGTGGGAATGCATACTTAACAATATGAGGTCGATATGCATTCCCACGCAGGAGCGTGGGAACGAGTCGGTAATTGGGAACGAGTCGGTAATTTGTTCGCTATTAAATGCACATAGTAATAACCAGTCCCTAATGGATTGATAAAAGCATCATCTCCAAAAAACAAAAAACCGGACCGCAACGCGATCCGGTTCATAAAAGCTTTCCGAAAGAAGACTATTCCGCTTTGAAGAAATCTTTTCCCAATTCTTCGTTCGGTTTTTTCTCGTTTTCTTTTTTTTCTTCTTCTTGATCGGCTTTGTAATCCTCGTTTTCCTTTTGATACCGATCTTTATCGGCATCTTCGCCCGAATCCCGGTGATACTCGTCTTCACCGTCGTCTCTGCGATATCCGGCTTTTTCTTCAGGAGCAATGGTAGGTTCTATGCGCTGATTATATCTAGGCGCTCCAGCGCTCCCGGGTCCCGCGCTTTCAGAATTGGCAGAGAAACCTTGATGCGTGCGATAGCGATCGGAATAAGTCGGCACAGCATCGACTATCCGGCTCTCTACAGAAGTGTCTCGGCTGTAGTAGGGAGCCGAACGGATAAAGCAATCCTTGACGAACTCAAGGTCCATCAGAATGCTGCCGTCTCCTTCGTTGCGGAGTTCGGTTGAACCGCCCATGGGAAACGATGCAATATATACATTGCTTCCAAGGTCTTTTGCAAACCTTACAGCATAAATATAATCGCTGTCTCCGCTCACCAAAATGATCCCGTCACAGGCTTTTAACAAGCCTAATCTGATCATATCTACGGCTATCTGAACGTCGATTCCTTTCTCAGTCGGAAAATACTGAGACGAGAATCCCTGTTCGTTGCGCAGCCGGTGATACACCAGATGCCCCAGCTTGAGGGTAATGAACGGCGTCGCGCGAAGATTGTCGAAAAACTTCTGCTGCCGCTGGTAACCCAAGGGATCGATACTCTTTGAGACATGCGCATTGTAATAATATATGCGCAATAACTCGCCTTCGATCTCGTCGGCTAATTTTTGACCGAGCTTTCTAAAGTCAACATCGGTTCGATTAAAATTAAGCTGACATCCCTTGTAGAAATTGTTACCGTCAATGAGAATTGCAATACGATTCATTGATAGTCACCCCATATTAGATTATAGATTATTATGGTAGAATTTTTTACTTGAACTAAAAGTCAAGAAAAACATCAGGCTCAAAGAGCAATATAAGGCTAAATACCTTAAAATTCAAATTTCTTTGGCGTTTATTTAGTAAAACGCAAGAAATATGTTAACCATTTGTAAAGTGAAGATAAGTAAATGCTTAGTCTCTTAAAGACTCTTGAAAAAACCGAAAAAATAGAAAAACTCATCGAAATTTCCGAATCCGGGAAGCGTGAGATAACTATCGGCGGCGTTACTGACTCGATGAGTTCGTTTTTAATTCATTCAATTTTCAGACAGGCAAACACGCCGGCACTTGTGGTTTCGCCCGCGCCGTTGAAAGCGGAAGCAATCCTGGACGATATCATCGGCAGCGTCAGTCCGGAGAACGTCGGCTATTTTCCGCCGATGCATTTGCACCCCTTCGATACCTCTGCGCTGGCGGTAGGTCCCATGAATGAACGCATCGAAGCATTTTTGCGCTTCTTTTCCGGGACGCCTTCCGTAGTGGTAACTCAACCGGAAACGCTGCTCCAGCCGGTTCCCGATAAAAACTGGCTGAACCGTCACGTACTGAATCTTAGAACCGGCGAAGAAGCTCCCCGCGAAATACTTTTGGCTGAAATGACGGATGCGGGCTACCAGCGCGAGAGTATGCTTGACTCTCAAGGTCAGTATGCCGTTAGAGGCGGTATTTTAGATCTATTTCCCTACGGTTTCGAGAATCCGCTGCGAATCGAATTTTTCGGCGATGAAATCGAAAGCATCCGGTATTTCGACTGTGATACGCAGCGAAGCAAGGATGCCGTAAATGAGGTCACTCTGTTCATCGGAAAAGAGCCGGATTATTCAGAAGCGGATATTTTCTCGCTGCTGGATGAAAAAACGGTCATTTTTTGGCTGGGGATGGAGGAAATTGAAGCCCGATATGAACGCTTTATCGAACAAAGCGCAAAAGCGCTGAAAAACGGCGCCGGCAGAAACAATTACAATCCGGCTCAGTTGGAGGAAAACCGCAGTCGCATCGCCAGGAAATCAACCGGTTTTAAACAGATAAAATGGTACGAGCTGGTTCGCGGACAGCGGCTGGACGTCGAATTTGACGCTGCCTATCCGTATCCGTTTATTCATGACAATATCGATATAATCGGCTGCGTGAAAAAGTATCTCGAGAAAGACTACCAAGTTTGGGTAACCTGCGATACTAAAGGCGAAAAGGAACGACTCGACGATCTTTTTTACGATTGCGAACTGGAAAATATCTTCACTATCAATCCGGAATTATCCGCCGGATTTGATTACAGGAGCGAAAAAATTGCCGTTCTTACCGCCCATGAACTGTTTAATCGCCGCAGGCTGAAATCCCGCCACACCCGGTTCAGACGCCGGAAAATGAAATTCGACCGGCTTTCTCTCAAGCGCGGCGATCTGGTCGTTCATGCCGATTATGGAATCGGAAAGTACGAGGGCTTGCAGATGGTTAAGATTCGGGAACAGCCTCGCGAGTGCCTTAGAATAAGGTACGCCGATGACGTAATCCTGTATGTCAAAGTCGATAATTTCAGTCTGGTTGAAAAATATACCGGCATGGAAAGCGTTCGCCCGGCTTTAACCAAAATCGGCACGAAAGAGTGGGAGCGCGCCAAGAAAAAAACGCGCAAAGCTATCGAGGATATGACTGAGGAACTGCTGGCTCTGTATGCGAAAAGGAAAGTCGCCAAGGGAGTCGCCTATCCTTCGGATACTCATTGGCAGCGGGAAATGGAAAACTCATTTGAATTCGAGGACACGCCCGATCAGATTACTACAACGGCTGAGATAAAACAGGATTTGCTGTCTCCCCATCCAATGGATCGACTGCTTTCCGGCGACGTGGGATTTGGAAAAACCGAGGTGGCTATTCGCGCGGCATTCAAGGTCGTACAGGAAAGCTATCAAGCAGCGGTCTTAGCGCCAACGACGATTCTGGCTCAACAGCATTATGAGACATTTCGCGGCAGATTGGCGCCTTATCCGATAAAAATCGAAGTCTTATCACGGTTCAAAACCGCAAGCGAACAAAAAAAAATCGTCAAGAAACTGAGCGAAGGCGAAATCGATATTTTAATCGGAACACACAGGATTTTATCTCGGGACGTCGATTTTAAAAAACTCGGTCTGTTAATTGTCGATGAGGAACATCGATTCGGCGTCAGGCATAAAGAGCGTATCAAACAGATGAAAACCTCAGTCGATGTTCTGACAATGACGGCAACGCCCATCCCCCGCACTTTGCACATGGCTCTGATGGGCGCGCGGGACACTTCCCAGATAAACACGCCGCCGGTAAACCGGCTGCCAATCCAGACGGAAGTTCATCCCTGGTCGCAAGATTTGATAAAATACGCCATAATGCGCGAAATCGACCGTCAAGGACAGGTTTTCTTTCTTCACAATCGCGTCGAGTCGATATATGCGGTAAAAGATATGCTTGAGAGGCTTGTTCCTGGCGTTCGATATGCAGTAGGGCATGGGCAGATGAAGGAAAAAGACCTCGAACGGGTTATGTTCGATTTTATGCGCAATCGGTATGATGTGCTTGTAACGACGATGATTATCGAATCCGGTCTTGATATTCCCAACGCCAATACCTTAATCGTAAACCGCGCCGATATGCTCGGTCTGGCTCAGCTTTATCAGGTTCGCGGCAGGATCGGCAGAAGCAACCGGCAGGCTTATGCCTACCTTTTAACTCCGCCGAAATTGACCATGACCTCGAACGCCCGGAGGCGGCTGGCGACGCTGTCCGAATATACCGATCTCGGCAGCGGCTTTAAAATTGCCATGCGCGACCTCGAAATTAGAGGAGCGGGCAATCTCTTAGGCTCCCAGCAATCCGGCTTTATTAATGCCGTGGGTTTCGACCTGTACACAAAAATGTTGAACGAAGCTGTGGAAAGCCGCAAAGGCGGCGCCGGAAAGGAAGAGCAAGAGCCTGAGGCTGCAGATGTGAAAATAGAATACAAAGGCGCGGCTTTGTTTCCCGCAGACTATATCGACGATGGAGATATACGGTACGATTTTTATCGTAAACTATCTAACGCCGCTGATCTTCGGCAGATCGACGCTATTGCCGAGGAACTCGAGGACAGATTCGGCAAATTGCCGGAACCAGCGGGGAACTTGTTAGCGGTAGCAAGGTTAAAAATCATGAGTGTTTCCGCAGGCTTTGAAAAGGTCGAAATCCTGAAAAACAGAATTGAGTGTTGTTTGAAAATGCCGCCCGACCAGGAATCGGGACAGAAACTAATCGGCAAACTGGTAGCTAAAGCCGATCCAATGGAGGTTGAATTCAAAATTGGGAAAAACGTGCTGTTAATTCATCGCTTTAACTCAAAGGACGGCTTAAAAGAAACGTTGAAATTCTTGCGTCACGTCACGCGAGAAGGTATATTGCAGGATTGACATTTACTTGAAGCGACGCTTTTAAGTAAGTATAAGGAAAACAGTAGAAAACATGAAGCAGAGAGCCCCGGAAACTTTGCGAATAATGAAACATTTAAAGAAATGCACGCAGAGTTTCCGGATCTCTCCGCTCTGTTTAATATGTGGCGCTAACAAACAGGGGAATTGCTTATGATAAGCAGAACTGTTAAGATAATGTTTTATTTTTTTGCACTCGTCATCGCATTTGGATGGATCGGGTGCGCGAAAAAAATGGAAGTGACGGATGATGACGTCGTTGCGACCTGGGGCGATACCGCCGTTACGGTAGAAAACTTCAAGGACAAAATGTACGTCCGTTATCGTAATGATCCGACCGCGCGCAAGAAAACGATGGACGAAAGGATGAAAGTACTCGAAGAGTACGTTACCAGGGACATGAAACTTGCGCAGGCGGTTGAACTCGGCTTCGACCAGCGGGAAGACATACGGGAACGATATGATGAAGCGGTCGATAGAAAGGCGACGGAAATTTTATACAATGAGCGTATTCGCGACCGCCTGTTCGATGAAAAAATGATTGAGGAGTATTGGGAGCATGACCGTGAAGAGGTCCGAGCGCGCCATATACTCATCAAGATGGATCCTGAAGTGACCGGCAAAGACACCATGGAATACTGGAACCGGATCAGCGAGGTCTATCAGAAAGCCAAAGACGGCGAAGATTTTGAACGGTTAGTCGATCGCTACAGCGAGGACGACACCATCGACCGCAAATTCCATGGCGATTTGGGTTATTTCAAATGGGGCAAGATGGTGGACGCCTTCCAGGAGGCGGCGTGGAAACTGCAGCCGGGCGAAATTTCCCCTCCGGTACGAACCAGATACGGCTATCATATTATTAAGATGTTAGACCGGCGGCCCCGCGGCTTGGAAGTGAACACTTCGCATATCCTGGTTAAATGCACCCGCCGCGCCGATCCGGCGGAAACGACGGCGGCTTATGAGCGCGCGGAAATGATTCTTAAAGAAGCGAAAAAGAAAGGCGCAGATTTCGCGCAGTTGGCCAGACGTTACAGCGAGGACGATAACACGTGGGTTAACGGCGTTGTCGGCTATATACCTCGCGGATCGATGCCTTCGGACTACTGGGACGTCGCGCTTACGATGGAACCGGGTGAAATCGCCGGTCCGGTTAGATCCTATAAAGGCTATCATATAATTAAGTGCAACGAAAAACGCGTGGTAGAGGAATCCCTGGATGATCCAGATGTACGCAACCGCGTGTTAGGTTCGATAAGCCGTATGTTTGGCGATACGTTGAAAACGCTGGCTGATTTTTATCTGGATAGCGTGACAACTTCGTTTGATATGAAATACAACGAAGACGTCGTTCAGCTCCTGCTGAAAAAACTGAACGACGAAAGCGTGCCAAGCAATATGAATCGGTTCAATTCATTCACGGCTGAGGAGCGAGAGTTGAAAGTCGTCGATGACAAATTAGGCGGACTTACAATTAACGACTTAGTCGATCAGTACGGCGATAATGCGTTTCCGCCTCAATACCGGCAGGATCGCGGCTTCATCGTAGAAATGGTCGAACCGATCCTCATTCCGAAGTATCTATCGGTCGTAGCCCGTGAAGAAGGATTGCATAAGCATCCCGAAGCCCTTGAAGACGGCAAGCGCGCGCTGGATAACGCTATGCTGCCGGAAATAGAACGGGAAATCATATTCAATAAGTCCGCGCCGACAGAGGACGAGATTAAGGAATACTACGAGAAAAACATCGATAAATTCACCTCTGACGCTACCGCTGCGGCTTATGAGATTCTCGTTAACGACCGACAGTTTGCCGAAGACCTGATGAATCGCATTAAAAATGGCGAAGACATCACCAAGCTCGCGCGCAGATACACTCAGCGCAGCCGAGCGAAGCGAGACGGCGGCAAGCTCAGCAGCTTCACGCGCGATGAGTATGGAGCCGTTTCACGCCGGGCGTTTGAGATGAATCCCGGTGAACTTTACGGACCGTTGGAATTGAATGAAGAGAGCAAAATGTACTCGATCATTCAATTGGTAGAAAAAAATCCGGAAACCGTAAAGAGTCTCGATGAAGTGCGCGATCAGATTACTTCCGACTTAAGGTTTGAGAAACAAAAATCCATCAAGGACGCCTGGGTTGAAGAACTCAAAGAGAAGTACAATCTCCAGTACAATATGGATGTAATCAGGAATGTCTGGCCTCTGATCGAACCTCTTCCGGAATCGATGGCTGAGGCGAGAGATCAGTGGAGTGATGAACGGCGTGAAATCGGCAAACGCGCCGCAGCTAAACGCAAAGCCGAAAACGAGATCAAGATGAAACTGCGCCCGGGTTCGACCCAGACCTTTCGGCGCGACGGAAAGGACGTCAAGGTTAAGATCGGCGAACCACGCTACGTCAAGGACGGCGAAGAGGTCGATCCTGACAAGTCGAACATAAAGATTACGCCCAAAGGCAAAGTAATCCAAAAAGACGATGATTCGCCGATTAAAGTCAAGCCGGTGAAAAAGACCGATTAGAAACGAAACAGTTGGAATTTAAATGCAAAACGCCGTCTCGAAGAAGAGACGGCGTTTTTTTTATGGCTTACTGGGAAAATAAAAAATTCTACCGGTAGGGCAGGCGTCCCCGCC
>CAZWOY010000194.1:0-7383 GCA_964635255.1 uncultured bacterium | reverse complement strand
GTGGAATTTTTTATTTTCCCAGTAATGACAAAATGAGGTTTTTTTATTCATTAATCAAAAATGCAGATTGAACATCCAAAAGACCGCCGATCGAGGTTTATAGCTGAAGGCGAGCTTCATCCGCTGGCAAAAAGGCTGCGAATGCTGGGAATCGACTGCATGTATGACGGCGGAGCCTCAATTTCGGAAATCATCAGGAACGCCGTCGAGCAGAACCGAATAATGCTGACAAAAAAAACGATCCCGGAAATCGGTAAATTGAACGTATATATATTAAAATCGGACGAACCGGCTAAACAATTGCTATCGGTGGTCCAAACCTTTAACCTGGAGCCTCAATTTAATCCGTTCACGCGCTGCTTAACCTGCAATTCGGAACTAAGACGGGTGGATAAAACCGAGCTCGATTCAGCGTCGATCGAAAACGTCCCCGACTCTGTGATCGAACGCGGACTGGAGCTTTCCCACTGCGACCGCTGCAATAAATTTGTCTGGCATGGAAGCCATGTTGCGAGAATGATTCAACGGCTGAAGGAGTCCGGAATCGAGGTTAATATTCAAGACCGTAATTGAGGAAATCCAATGGAAGTAATCACACGCCAGCTTTGCCTGACACAGCATGTCGGCACAAAAGAGATTCTGTTTGGCGGGCAGATGTTAGCCTGGGCGGACATCGCCGCATCGATCTGGTGCCACCAGTTGACGCACTCAGACGCCCTCGTAACCGTCCACATGTCCGATATCGATTTCCTGACGCCGGTGAGAGTCGGCGACATTGTCGAGTTTCACGGTAAAACCTATAAGATCGGAACCTCGAGCGTTACCGTCTATATAATCGTCAAAATCTTCGATCCCCGCACCGGTCAGACGAAAGAAGCCTTTCGCTACACGACGGTCATGGTTAATATCGACAAGAATCTTCAGCCGCTTCCGTTTATGACGTCGATTCAGAACACATCGGGAGGGGTAAATGAAGAAAGCAGAGAAGCAGACTAAAAGTTTGTTATTTCAAAATTAAATACAGGGCAGGTTCTCAATCCGCCCTGCATCGCGTTCTTTACTCCCTATCCGGTTTTCCCAAAACAATCATATTTTCCGGCGACAAAAGCTTGTCCAGTTCATCCGCCGTGAGCAGCTTTTTCTCAATCACCAATTCATAAACGCCGCGATCGGTTTCCAAAGCTTCGGCGGCAAGATCCGTGCATACTTCATATCCAAGTCTGGGACTTAAAGCGGTAACTATCCCGATACTGTTCTGCACCATTTCGAGGCAGCGCTTGTCATTTGCCGTTATGCCTTTAAGGCATCGATGAATCAGCGTTTCTATTCCATTTTTCAGCATCTCAACGGACTCGAACAGACTTTGAACGATTACCGGCTCCATGACGTTCAATTCAAGCTGCCCCGCTTCAGCCGCGAGCGTTACGGTCAAATCGTTGCCGATTACTTTGAAGGCTATCTGGTTAACAACTTCAGGAATCACCGGATTTACCTTCCCCGGCATGATCGTCGAACCCGGCTGCATTTTGGGCAGGTTGATCTCGTTTAAACCGGCTCGCGGTCCTGACGAAAGGAGTCGTAAGTCATTGCATATTTTCGAGAGTTTCACCGCCAACCGTTTTATCGCCGATGAATACATCACAAAAGATCCCGTATCCTGAGTCGCTTCGACGAGATTATCCGCCAACCTTATATCGAATTGAGTTATGTCGCGCAAATGTTTTATCACTCTTTCGCTGTATTCCGGATCGGTATTAATGCCTGTTCCGATTGCCGTCCCACCCATATTCACTTCTAAGAACAAATCGACGATTTGCTCAAGACGGTTGATTTCTTCGTCGATGGTCGATGCAAAAGCGTCAAAAGTCTGCCCCAGAGTCATCGGAACGGCGTCCTGCAATTGAGTGCGTCCCATTTTCAGGATCTGGTTGAACTCTTTGCCCTTTAGTTTGAAAGCTTCGACCAATTGCCGCAGGATCTTGATAAGACCGCGATTAGCTTTTTTCAACGCAATTTTCATTGCCGTTGGATAAACGTCGTTGGTGGATTGCGATAGATTAACATGGTTATTGGGATGACAATACTTATATTCGCCTTTCTCGTAGCCTAATATTTCAAGCGCCCGGTTTGCGATAACTTCATTGGCGTTCATATTGGTCGAGGTTCCGGCGCCGCCCTGGATGAGATCGACCACAAAATGCGAATGTAATTTACCATTGATGATCTCGTTGCTGGCTTGGACTATTGCGTCCGCGACAGGCTTCGACAGCAATCCCAACTCGCTGTTGGCTTTCGCGGCAGCCATTTTTACTATCGCGAGGGATTCTATGATCACCGGAAACTGGGCTAACGTAATTCCACTGATATTGAAGTTCTCAAGCGCGCGCAGGGTTTGAATGCCATAGAAAAATTCATGCGGAACTTCCCGGTCGCCCAACAGGTCGTGTTCCAACCGGGTTCTTCCTGAAATGTACTGCGCGCCGGCGTCGATTACTCTGGTATTCGCCTGCCGCATCCGGCGGGAAATAACCCGGGCTACTCGGGACAATACTTTATAGCCGACGACGGGCTTTTCTTTGAGCAAATCCAGAAACTTTGCCCGGTTTAGAGTGATTACCTGCGACTTAATCGCCGCTCGAGCCGAGGTCGAGTGAGGATAGTCATCCATCAGCGCTCCTTCGCCGATAAAATCATATTTGGCGAAAAACGCGATCCGCTTCTCTTCGCCCAACGGCGTTCGCTTAAACAGCTCGACTTCGCCCGAATAGATAAGATATAGCTCGGTTCGCGGCTTATTCTCCGTAAACAGCAATTCTTCATTGTTAAATTCCGAAACAACGGTCAGTTCTGAAATAAGCCTAAGTTCGGCGTCGTTTAAATCCGTGAAGAGCTCGATTCGCTTCAGAAAACTGCAGATATTGTCCCGATTCATGGTTCCCTCCTTACTCGCCTCAAAATGAAAATTTTATTAAATGTATATCCAGACGGCTTACTATGAAAGCAATAATCGAAAACTGCTAATACAATTTTGAGTTTGACCGCTATAAGTCATCGAAGCGGCGCCTGATAATGGAATAAAACTATCCAATGAAACTTTGCATTCAATCCGGATCGTTAGAATTCAAGCTTGAGCTTGCAGGACGGTTTCAAACCCCGCCAAGATAAAAAAAAGCAGTGCGGACTTAAAAAGTAGAATGGACACTCCTGTCCATCCGACATAAAAAAGTAGAATGGACACTCCTGTCCATCCGGCATAAAAAAAGTGGCGCGGACACTTTTGTCCGCCTGGCGGACAAAAGTCCGCCCTCCCCCGTAAAGCGCCTGCAGACGCCCCGCACAGAGAGTTTGCAGACGCCCCGCATAGAGAGTTTGCAGACGCCCACATAGAGAGTTTGCAGACGCCCTCGTCTGCAAACATTCCTCCCCGAACAGCCAAAATCCCACCTCCCCCCTCACCCATCCTCATTTTCATTTGCGTATCCATTCCCAAACCATTATATTACCTAAAAAATTCAGCAGCCAAAATTAAGAGCAATGCCGCAGGCAAAGGATTACAAACCAGTCTTCAGACCGGAAGTTTACCGCCTGGCGTGCGAGAGAATAGCGCAGGCATACTTAGAAGACCGCCGCCCGCGGGTCGTAGGATTCAGCGGAGGCAAGGATTCGACCCTCTTGCTGCAGTTGATCTGGGCGACCATCGCCGGATTGCCGGTAGAGCGGCGGGAGAAGCGTATTTATGTTTTTGGATCCGGTATGTGGGGTAAAAGGGCGGATATTCTATGTCATATTTAGAAGCATGGAAGTAATCCAAAGAAAATGAATAATTTACGAAATAATAAACCTCGTCTTTTTGGGATAAGCTCTAAATCAAATCGCGATACGGGCGGAAAATCGCTTTGGGGTAAAAATGAGTTTAATTCTTCTTTCCCGACAGCATTATTATGTTACATGGATTTAAAGAATATTAAACCTGTGTATATTAAGACTAAGGAAAATTTAGAAATAAGGCATGCAAATATTAGCGTAGAGAAGCTTTTCAACCTGTCACCTAAAAGCGATAATATTTATTTTGCATTCGAATCTGAATATGATCCATATAAATCTTTAGTAAGAGCTCATCTCGATAGATCGGATTTGGTAATAATGGATATATCTAAAAATGAAAAAAAATCCGTTTCCTGTTTTGAAATCAAACTGACTGCATTGCCTGACAGCTCAACTGTGAGTTTAAACGATGATAGACTTTATAGCTGTGAAATGGTGTTTAGACCGACCGCAATCGTGCATTTAGCTCTGAGTATTGCACAGACTTTTAACAAAACAAAAAAATCAAAGGAAAAGCTAAGATCGATTCTAAACCCGGTTTGTAGCGAGATTTTCAATTGGCGTAGTAAACTCGACGTTATTGATAAGATTTCCGCAGTCTCTGAAACTTTGGATATGTTGATAAACCAAACCAATAGGATACAAACTCCATTTATTATTCAACCGGTCTGGAAAACGGAGGGTAAAAGGTCTATACTTGCGGATAATTGCTTGGACGTCTTTGTTTGGAGTAATTATGCTTTTACTCGCTTATTTCTTAGCGGATTAAAACCAAAAGATAATAAAATGACTCGCGGCAAAAGGTGTATCTTTTGGCTGATAAAAATGTTGTACGATTTTTCACAGATAGGGATCATTGATCCGGGACCGATAACAAGTGAAATGGCTTATGAGCTGCAAACAGATAAAGCGTTTTCCATTTCTGGAAAACATTCTTGGAAATTTCTAAAGGGCAAGAACTTGACCAAACCGCGGATTGAAAAAAGAGAGATTAGCAATATAATTTTGAACGGAGGTCAAGATTTGCTTTCACCAGAGAGAAGATTCGACGCCGCTATCGTAAACACCAAAGGCATTTTCGAGAGAGGGAGTTTATTATGAGAACTGTGGATCTATATTGCGGTTGCGGAGGAATGTCACTTGGATTTTCCAATGCGGGATTTCAAATCGTAGCGGCGTTCGATAATTGGAAAGCGGCTGTCGAAACATATAGATATAATTTCCCGGATCATATTGCGCACCTTTTCGATTTGAGTAATACAAACACCGCCGCTAATTTAGTAAAAAGCGCAAGACCGAAAGTTATTATCGGCGGTCCCCCATGCCAGGATTTTTCAAGCGCTGGGAAAAGAGACGAAAATGGCGGACGCGCAGACCTAACTATCGAATTCGCCAAAATAACATCAATAATCAGCCCTACTTATTTCGTAATGGAAAATGTAGATAGAATAATAAAGAGCAATACGCTTAAAAGAGCAAAAGCAATTTATAAAGAAGCAGGATATGGATTAACAGAAAGAATTTTAGACGCCAGCCTTTGCGGCGCTCCTCAATTGAGAAAAAGATATTTTCTCATTGGAGAGCTTAACGGTTCCGATGATTTCCTAAGTTTCGAAATCTCTAAAAATCTCGCAAGCCGTCAAATGACATTGCGAGACTATTTCGGAAATAAATTGGGTGTTACATGCTATTATCGGCACCCGAGAAGCTACAAAAGAAGAGGAATTTTCAGCATAGACGAACCAAGTCCGACCATCAGAGGCGTTAATAGACCGATACCTCCCGGATATCCGGGACATCCGGGCGACGCAGCCTCTATAACCGAGGACGTCAGACCGTTAACAACCCAAGAACGGGCGATGATTCAGACTTTCCCCGAAGATTTCAAGTTCCTTGGCGGTAAAGCCGAGCAAGAGCTGATGATCGGAAACGCAGTTCCGGTAAAACTGGCGGAGTTTTTAGGCAGAGCGATAATGGAATATGAAAAAAGAAAACAAGCGTATAGATTCGCTCAGCGAAGAAGACAGAAAACGCACGATGAGATCGGTGAAATCAAATGGCAACAAGACCACTGAACTGCGTCTTATCGAGTTGTTTAAGCGATTTCACCTCAAAGGCTGGAGAAGAAAATATCCATTGTTCGGATCACCGGATTTTGTTTTCTTAAAATCCAAAGTCGCCGTCTTTACCGACGGATGTTTTTGGCATGGTCATAATTGTAGAAACACCACACCGAAAACGAACGCGGAATACTGGGCGAGCAAAATCCAAAGAAATATTGGAAGAGACGCCAAAGTCAATAAAAGACTCGCCTCAAAAGGCTGGAAAGTGATTCGGATTTGGGAATGCGAACTTAAGAAAAAACCGTTAGAAATTGTTGAGAGAATTAAGAGTGAATTAGACTAACCCCCCCGAACATTTGCAGTTTGACGCGCTAATGGCGCGATAAGCTTGATTCAGCTTAAAACTGTGCTATCTTCTCAAAGATATCGTTCGGCTTAGATTCTTACTTGAAGATTGCGGCGCATCGATACCGCCGGCGACCAATTATGAGGCTTGTTCTTACGGAATATTGACTGGACGAGCTTGTGGGAAGCGCTGGACGAACCAGGCGGGGACTTAGAGCGGATAAAAAAGAACGCTGATTATTATAAGGAAAATGTTGCAGGCAAAGGAATATACACTCGTTTTCAGACCGGAAGTAACCGACTCATATGCGATAACATCAGGGAAGCCTACCTCGAAGACCGTCGGCCATGGGTTATAGGATTCAGCGGAGGCAAGGACTCGATCCTCTTGCTGCAGTTGATCTGGACGACCATCGCCGGATTGACGGTAGAACGGCGGGAGAAGCGTATTTTTGTTCTCGGATCCGATACGGCGGTTGAAACGCCGGATATCTCTGCGCGGATCCGGGGTGAATTGGATAGAATTCAAAAGGATGCTGAGGATCAGAATCTTCCGATTTCTACGCATACAATAATCGACAACAGCCGGGACAAGATCGACCAGTTTTTCGATTTGCACAAATTGCAAAAGTGGTTAAATCGGCTGTTGCTACAGAGATAAAACAATGAAAAAGAAAAGGAAAAATATAGATAATGTCCCCTATCAATTGATATTTTGTTTGCATTAATTTCGATCTTTGATTATATTGAGCATGTTTAACTCAACAGAGGAAGAAAATGCTCAACTCTGAACATTACTTTTGTGTGAACGAATCCTGCATTCACTACGGAATACGGGGGCACGGAAATATTGTCAAGGCGGGTACATACGGAAAACAAAAACGACAGTTGCTTAAATGCCAGACTTGTAAGAAAAGGTTTTCAGAAACGCGCAATACAGCTTTCTTTGGCTCCAAATACTCCGCAGAGACCATTCAGAAAATCATTCGCTGTGTCTCTGAAGGTAACGGAGTTCGCGCTACCGCAAGCATTTTAAAGCTGGACAAAGACGCTGTCAATCGGGTGATACGCAAAGCTGGCAGACACTGCATCAACGTTCTATCCAATCTTATTCATTCCTTGCAGTTGGAGGAATGCCAACTGGATGAAC
>CAZWOY010000193.1:0-7390 GCA_964635255.1 uncultured bacterium | reverse complement strand
GCGCTTTAACAATCCAAAAATAAACAATCCTATTATTTCGCCTAATATGAAAATAATAGTGATAGCAAAGTATTTCATTTAAAACTCCTCTGACACGTCAATAAGATCGAAAATGACTTGGCGTAAAATTTTGTATTCTTTGATGAAGAGATTTTTTCTTTTTTTCCAGATTTGCGACCTGTTTTTGGGCTTATGTACCTCGGCAATTTCGCTGTTATTATCGTTTTGCAACATATCAAATATTAATGTAAAATCCTTTATTTTCCAAGAATTTTCTATTCCACTTGCTACAAAAAGCAGATTTTCTAATTGATAATTAAGGATTTGATTGTCTATGAATATTTGATATTTTTTTCTATTTCGTTTTTTTTCTCCTAATTTTTTTCGGGCAAAACTCAATCCTTGTCCTAACATTCCATAAGCTGTTTCTTTGTTAATAGGAGTATCAATAATCCCATGCTTCAATACATATCTTAATTTAAAACTATATTTATTTTTAAGGATTAATTCCTGAAAATGGAAAATCACTTCTATCGAAGTGCTTAACGATTTAACAATGCCTTGAAATTCATCGCCTAATGTAATGGTGAATGGCGAAAGAATAATATTAGATTTTTCATCGTTGCATTTGTTTACCAAAGATTTAAATTCATTAATTAATATATTTTTATGATGTTTTTCACTAGAAATTACATCTCCCATTAATATGTAATATTTTGTATTCATTGATTTTATAGTTGTATCATTAATATTGATACATGACATTATGTATCAGTATTAATGATACAATTGTTTTGTGAGTAAAATATAACATACCTTTTTATGCATTATGTAGTTGTTTACCTTCTTTACAGTTTCCAAAAATATAATACTTTGCAAAGGTTAAACTCCTCAATTATTTATCGAATTACCACAAACTTCCCGGTCTGCATCCCCCCCTTGTTGGCTTCGGTCAAATCTTCCACCGTAAACAGATACATACCCGATACGACCTGCTGCTTGTTGCGGGAGTTTAAATCCCAGGATTCGGCGAAATCGGCGTCCCAATCGAGGTTGCGGTCGCCCTCGACATTGTGAGGAATGATTATCACAAGATCGCCGGATACGGTATAGATTCTGATCAGGCACTTGCGGGGGAGGTTGTAAAAATAGAGCCTGCGGTCGATCTGCGGGAAAAATTCAGGCGTGCCGTCGTCTCGGTTTTCCCAGGAAAGACCGCCGCTGTGACTTAAAGTGTAATCCTCGCTCGCCCGGTATGGATTAGGAGCGACCCTGACTTTCTGCAGATCTGATCCTGAAGGCGCTGCATAAATCATATTCGCCCGCTTTGCCGACTCAAGCGGCGGCGTGCCGGTTTTATAGTCGCCGTAGTCATAGGCGGTGACTGCATAATAGACGGGCATTAACGGATGCGCGTCCTTTATTACATAATAGTAATTCTCGGTATTCGGATCGTAATAAAGGTTTCCCGATCCACCAAGCCCGATATTGCGTCCGACTTTCCGCCGGAATAATTCAACGCCGTTTTTAATTGTGTCTGCCGGAATCGCTTCGATATCGAAAACCGGTTTCGACGCCAATGAGTCTTCAGCGTTGAAAAACGCCCAGTCGATATAGTCGAATTCATCCATGAACGAAAAATCGCGTTCAAGTCCGGTCGTTGAAGAATAAATTCGGTATCCTTCAAAGTCCATTTCCCGCGAAAACGGATCGGCGTATTCCGGGGCTTCGGATGGATATTTATTCCAGAAAAGTATAATCCACTTTTTGAGCTCTTCGACTCCGATATGCAGAATTTCGTTGCCGCGCCTTAGGGTTACAGGTTCGGTCAAAATTGATAAATCCGGCACCGGAGGCGGAGGAGGTCCTTGAAAATCAGGATGGCCGTCGCCGAAATCCAAAATGCCGTTCAATCTCGTATATTCGAATTCTTCAGGCCGTTCAAGCCCATCTTCCGTGATCGATAAATGCCCGTCATTCTCGCCCTCGTCCGGTCCGGGATAGACAAATTCTTTCTTTATTCCGCCCTCCCATTTATAAGCCAAATCTCCGATCTCGCGCGCGTACAAGCCGTCCTCGCCAACATCTTCGCCAAACCATCCATCGCCGGCGTCGAGGATTCCGTCGCCTTCGGTGCCGTCCAGATCGTTTGTTCCGGCGATATGATCCGATCCCCAGTCGTGAACCGGCGTATCCACCATCGGATTGTCGTAAACCCGCGCCGCCCAGTCAGCATTGTAGCGCAGACTGTTAAAGGAAAATCTCGAGGGATCGATAATCTGATTATCGGGCTGTGGGTTGTTTCGATTGTGGAAGTTATCGCCTGCGACATAAGCGATGGTCATCGAAAATTTTTCACCCGGATTGAGGCGGTAAATCCGGTTTCCCGATTCATCGATGTGGTCGAAGATGCCCAAAGGTCCCCAGGAAAGCAGGTAGCGCGTGTCGAATCCATTAGCGACGTCGTTGACGCGCTCCGCCGGCGTTTCATCCGAAACACCCGGAATTTTCCAATAGTGGGTTTCTAAAATAATGCTCGGATCCCACCGGTCTCTTATTATGTGCGGGTTTTCATTTATGTACTCTTCATTGTTGACATATACCTGGTCATAGTCGAATTCGCCGTTGGACAGAATAAAATATTTCCTTGAATCGCCCATCGGCGTGCCATAGGTATCCGTCCAGCCTCCCGGCGAGCCGTCGTCAGTCCAGGCGGGACCGAAGTCAAGATCGGGATCCGCGTTGGAAATCCACCAGTTGAAAGAAGTTCGCAGTTTTGGATTGGGGGCTCGCACTACTCTGACGCCGGTGATGCTTGGCGAAGTGAATTCATTCCCGGAACCGACAGAAACCGGTCGGCCATCATTATCCGCTATCCAAGCCGTGTTGATCAGCGTCGAATCGATTTCGCCGTCAGGGCGTTCATAATAGAAGTATTTCTGGAAACCGCAGATATCATCCGTGTACCAGTTGGGCGGCTCGCCTTCCCAGCCTACGTCCGCGTCGATATATAAACCCACGTACAGGTTCTTCAGATAATTGCCCGCTATGTTCTCAATTTCCCAATCGATAATGATAAAATTCTGAGCGTAGTTGTAGCTCCAGGCGTAAGATTTCTGGTAGATTTTAATCCCCAGCGGAAAATGTCCTCCGTCTATCGGGTCATCGTTGACATAAAAGGACTCGGTTAACGTATCGGTGTAAATAATCTGGAAATCCTGCTCCGAAGTTGCGTCAGGATGAGTAACATAGTCGCCGAGTCTGTTGTATGCATTGGGGCGCGTCGATTGCTCGATTATCTCGCCGGGTTCTCCCTCAGGCGGATAGAATTCGTTGATGCGAGGCCTGACCCAGCCGTCAGTTCCGGTCGATACGCGCGGGAACTCATAACCCTCTTCCTGAACCATTGCGCCGAGCCATAGCGCTCCCTGAAAAAGATATTGAATGTTGGAATTGGCAGGATATTCAGCCTGCGGAGCCCAGGCGCCGGGATATTCCGGATCTTCCATTCCCAAACCGCCCCAGATGGAATAATTGCCGAAAAAGCCCCAGTTGGTAATGTTCATCCAGATATTTCCCACTCGATGGACGCGGTTCTGGGTATTCGGATTGGATAAATCGGTTCTCACCGGACCTTTCAGCGGCTTATCCGCCAAATCCTGGTCGTATGGCTCCAATTCAGCGAACGCTGTATGAAAAAGGAGTAGAAATGCGCTTAAGCAAATCGGGAAAATTCTTTCGATGTTTCTCATGGCACAGTTTAAAGGATTACTTAAATATTCTTTTTGCGCGAATCTTAGATCGCCAAAAAATTATCTGGAAAATAACGCTTCCATATCGCAGTCATTCTTGCATGCCGGACTGCCCGTAAACAACATTTTGGGCGTCAGGCGTCCTCGCCTGACGCCACAAAATCCGTAAACACAATGTCAATCTGTCAGTTGAGGACGCTTGACAGGCGCGCACTCAGCATTCTTGGACAGTTTGCTGCGCGGAAAAAATTGCTTAGAAAAGCATTTCATAATCTAAAATCTATCTTCCCCATCCACAATAATCTGCGATCTCGATTCTCGATGAATGTATCTAAAAGGAGACGCTTATCCGGTTTTACAATGTCGTTGAACAGCGTATCTCCATCGACGGAGACGACCACCGGCTGGTCGAGGCGAACCATCTCCGGGTGTATGTAGATTGAGAAGTCCTTTACATTCGAAGTCTCGACATTGAAATAATTGCCGGAACGATAAGCCTTTACAACGCCTGAAACATTTGAATATTTAAATGCATCGTATTTCGTCAGCGGCGGCAGCGTATCGGTCAAGACCAGCTCTTCTTCGCCTCTAAGCGCCGTAATAGAGATTGGATCGCCGCGCTTCTTGGTTCTTTTCGCCGCCGCTAATTCCCTGAGGCTGCCGGTCGGAATATCGTCCATCCTAATTACAATGTCGTCCTTCTGCATTCCTGCTTTAACCGCAACCGCGCTGGAATCTTCAACCACAGAACCGACTTTAATTCCATTGCCTTCATAAGTGTTATCAGCCATAAAGCCGATCATAACGCGGTCGTCGGTCAATTTATAGTTGATCGTTTCGCGCCATTCAGCCGGTTGTTCGGCGGCGTCTATCGCCGTTATTTCGATCCAATCCATTCTTCCATATTCCACGTTATCGCATTCCCAGATAATCTCAGGCGCGAATGCCCTGCGCGGAAATTGTTTTATTCTTTGCGCAAAAAGTCCCATCTCCTCCGCTAGATATCCATGCGAATGATGCGCCGTATCGTAAACGGTATGGTAAAACTCGCCGCCGGTTTTTTCGAGGATGTGGTTCATCAGCGGCAGCAGTTTATGCGCCGGATATAGTCCATCCCTGCCGCCGTTGACGGAAAATACCGGCCGGTTAGTTAGATTTATCGGATAGACCTGCATCCCGCCAACCGATGAACTGACCGATATCATTCCCGAATACGGCGCAAATTGAGCGTAATCCGTCGAATTCAGGAACGCAAAATGAAACGAGCCCGAACCGCCGTCGGAAAAGCCGGTCATCACTACTCTGTCGTCGATATTGTACCTGCGCTTCAGATCCCGAATCAGCCAATCGATAAAGTCCATGCCGGTTTTGTTCCACCAGAGGCAGTCCATTCTGGCTAACGGCATAAGGCAGAACCAGCCTTCGGATTGGCAAACCTTCATGACGTGCAGTTCGCGCAGGTATTCCTCCGGGTCTTCTTCCCGGTCTTCCATTTCAGTGAAAAATTCCGGACGGCTGACGCCTCCATGCAGCCAGACCACCAGCGGAACTGGAACACCAGGTTCGTAATTGGTTGGTTCATAAACGAAATAAGGCGCTTTTAAAGTATCGTTGATCTTGTGATAATACTTTTTCAATTCGCCTTCGTTGCGCGCCTTCGGAAAACCGTCGAAAGAGGCTATTTTCTCTGAAATCGATTGCGTGGAATACTCTAATAGTTTCGGTATTTGCGCCCGGGATTCTTCTTCGTTTCCTAAAACCAGTTTTTCTATCAGTTTTTCGGGTATCTCTTCGGCGAACGAAATCGAAGCCGCTAAAAGTAAAACGAAGACGATCGACAGCGCAGTTAGAGCTGTATTTTTCCGGTGTTTTATTTTATTCATTTTGTTTTCCCTCTCTGGAAAATAAAAACTCTATCAGTAGGGCAGGCGTCTCTGCCTGCCTTTCTACAGCGCAATTGGCAGGCGTCTCTGCCTGCCTTTCTACAGCGCAATTGGCAGGCAGGGACGCCTGCCCTACTAGAAGCAATTGGCAGGCAGGGACGCCTGCCCTACTAGAAGCTCTATTTTTATGCTGCGTGGTCCAGAGCTTGCAGACGCCCCCGTCTGCAAGAGTATGCCACGCTATAACATCCACTAATGCTTGCAGATAACCCCGGATTCGCGGAATCCGGGCTACGCGCCCCTGCAAAAATCTATTTCTTAGTCCAAGCCCTTGACATCTTAACGATCTCTTTCGTCCCTTCGATAGCCAATTCGATATGCTCCTCAGTATTAAACGGGCCGACCGAGAAACGCACCGTGCCGCCGATGGGTTCCGTTTCCATCAGAACGTGAACCAGCGGAGCGCAGTGCAAGCCTGTGCGCGTGGCGATATTGAAATCGACGTCCAACATCGTGCCGTAGTTCATCGCTTCGAAACCCTCAACATTAACCGAAAGCGCCGGGATATGATTTTCGAGGTTTTCGGTTCTATATATAATCACATGTTCAAGATCTTTAATTCCATCCCACAGTTTTTTTATTAATTCCATTTCCTGCCGGTGAATTGCTTCCGGTCCGCCTTTCGATTCGATAAACTCCTGCCCGGCTAACAGTCCGGCGACTCCCATCGTGTTCATCGTTCCGGCTTCGAGGTGGTATGGATATTCGTCCAAGTGCGTCCGCTGGGCGGATTTAACGCCCGTTCCGCCCCAGCGCGTGATGTGAATGTCCGCGTCTTCGGCGACGCAGACGCCGCCGACGCCGGTGGGTCCGAAAAGCGATTTATGTCCGGTAAAGCACACGGCGTCGATATTCATCTCTTTCATATCGATGGGAACAACTCCCGCCGTTTGTGAGGCGTCAATCGCGAAAAACACGCCGAATTGTTTGCAAATCGCGCCGATTTCTTTTACCGGCTGGCATGTGCCGATGACGTTCGAGCCGTGATTTATAATAACCAATTTCGTATCTGATCTAATTGCTTTCTTCACATCGTCCGGATCGATAAATCCCTTGTCGTCGAATTTTAGATAATCAACCTCGGCGTTTCGTTCCTTTTCCATATGCCACAGCGGCCTGAGGACACTGTTATGCTCAAGATATGTCGATATGGCGTGTCCGCCGCGATAAAGCCGTCCTTGAATGACCTGATTCAGAGCGTCTGTCGCGTTGTAGGCAAAAATCAACCGGTTAGGATCGCTGCCTCCGAAGAATTCCGTCAATTTAGTGCGACATCGGTGAATGACCTGTTCGGCTTCAATCGCCCGGTCAAAACCCGTACGTCCGGGATTGACGCCGTATTCTCTGTAAAACCGGGACATTTCGGCATGCACGGATTCAGGCTTAGGCCAGGTCGTAGCGGCATTGTCAAGGTAAATTAGTTCCCGCAATTATTACTCCTCTTCTTCTATGTGCGCATATTGGGACAGGTTCGCATATTAAACCGTGTATCCCATTTTGATGTAGAATTTTGTTGTAGCATGCGACCCAAAAGATGGAAAACAAAAAAACTTAACTAATTAAGTTAAGTTTTATATTTTATTCAGGCAATAACCGGCGGGGAGAATCGTGGGGCGTTTTTAACTTTCTACGGTCAATATTATTAATAAGCGCCTAAAATAGTTTTATCTTTTGGGAGATCAGTTGTTTTGCTAA
>CAZWOY010000192.1:0-7402 GCA_964635255.1 uncultured bacterium | reverse complement strand
GAGCTTGCAGACGAGGGCGTCTGCAAGCTCACAACAACCTCTGCGTCCTCTGTGGCACTGTGGTAAATTTATCACTATTTCATCAAAACAATCTTCTTCGTCTTATACCGTCCCTCCGATTCAAGCCTGATCACATACATTCCCGAAGGCAGTTCCGAGGCGTCCCATGAGAGCGTATGAGCGCCGATGCGGGGCGTGTCTTCGTAAATATTGCTCACCAATCTGCCGTTCAAGTCATACGCCTTAACCGCGGTCAGGGCGTTTTTATCGACGCTGAAATTAATCCGGGCGATGTTGTTGAACGGGTTCGGATATATTTCTTGTAAAGCGAATTCGTTGGGCTGCAAAGCCTTGCCGTCGATATCGGACTCGTTGTCCACCTCGAGTTCTACCGGGACGAGAATATCGTCGCCGGCGGCGTTGTGGGTAACGAGGTAAGACCAGCGGTATATGCCTTCGTCCCAGGCGTTGGCTTCAACCTCGAAGCCGATGTTTAATCTCACTCCCGGTTCGATGACGCCGGCAAAATTTCTAAAGGAATTCGGAACCATCAGGCTGATATTGGGTCCAAACTCTAAAATCCTTAAAATATCTTCCGCATCCCTAATTCCACCTTTTCCGTCAACTAAAAACAATCCGAATCTGTTCGCATTGAAATCGCTCAAGAAAGTCATGCCTCTGACGCTGCTTGAAATATCGCGAAGCGCCGGTATATCGGCTACGTGTTTCCAGTCTCCGGTTTGCGGATTCATCTTGAACAACCGCATGCGGCTATCTGGAACATCAGGATTGAGGTGGGAGCCTTCCAACATGTATAAATACATACCATCCGGATCGTGCGGATACCAGCCTAAGGCGTCGACATGCACTTCGTGTCCCGGCAGTGAAAATGGAAATTGCCGGACAACCTCGCCTTCGATGCTATACTCATATATATCCATTCCCCATTCTGTGAGGAAAATCGTGCCTGCATCAGGATTATAGACTATCGGCAAGTCCGACCAGAGTTCGCCTAAATCTACGGCAAAATTGGCTGTTTGATTGCCATTGACGTCAAATCTCGCTAAATATCCGTTGTAATCATCATCGAAATAGCTTCCCCAAATTTGTTCGCCGTCCGTGGTTAAATTCCTGAACCGCGAATCGATTGGATTGGCTATTTCTCCAACCTTTTCACCATTCCAGTTGAATTTAACTACATAATCGATTTCATTGTTTCTCGGACGGTTTCTATATACAGGAATGTATATTAAACTGTCGATTACCGCAGGTCCGTAAGTCTTCGCTGTATAAATGATATCATCTTCCCTGTGAATGATATCTTCATGGTAACTGATATCTAATTCCCAAAGAGGGTCGAAACTATAGGAATTACCGGAAAAATCTCGTATTTCGGTCTCATATTCCAAAACGCCGTTTCCTTCATTCCAAAGCGCGAACTGTACGTAAACTCTCGATTCATCAGGGCGGAGGCTCTTTCTGACCGTATCCGGCGCCGCCGCCGCGGTTGGATGAGTTATCTGATATGGCGGCAGGTTTAATTCCTGACCGAGTTCGACCTCAAACGTATCAGAAATAGTATTAAAACCATCGCCTGAGATCATGGCGGGGTAAATCCCGGGGCGAATGCCGTTAAAGACAAAATTACCGTTTTCATCCGTAATAACAGGATCAGTTCGCAGTGGATCGATCATCACGCCCGGCACGCCCATTTCCTCATTTTCAAATCTAACAACCCGTCCTCGCACCAATCCAGAAGGATGCGCTACATCAGGCGTAAACAAAACAGCCAAACTGTCTTCGATTGGGTGTGATTGAACCGGCGCTCCTTCATAGTCATTTTCGCGCCATGAGTAGGTCAATCCGACGGTTCCATCGTGATTGGAAATGCCGGCCAACGGATATGGATGTTCGGATTGATTGCCCATCCAGGAAACGAATTTATAGTATTGGAAAATAATTTCTCCATCGCCCGTACTCGTCGGATAGAATTCGGGATTTCTCAGTAGGACCTGGAATGTCAAGTTTGCATCCAAAGGCTCTCCATCCAGGGAATCAGGGGCATTGGTATATTTAACATCGTACCATTCAACCACAAAGATCTCTTCTTCCTCGATATAATGATAATAAATTCCTTCGTATGTCTGATCCTGATTGAACACGTCGATATCGATCCAGCAGGGCGCGATAACTCCCTTAGGCGCTCCTATGCCCGGCAAACGCCAATTCATCGGGGTTCTGCGATTAATTTGGCTTGTGCCAACGGAAATCCATCCATTTGTGCTGACAATAATGGAATCATATTCAACCCCGTAATGTTGAAAGGCAAAGGGCAATTCTATTTTCGCAGCCTCGTCCCATTCATTGAAGTCGTCTTCCGCCTCCATAATGATATGTTCACCGTCGTATTCCTGAAAATCTTCGGCGTCCGGATTAATCTCATACCATCTGTATGTCGGTTTGTCGCGCCATCCTTCATCATAGTTGTCGAAGCACACGTATCCGTATTCATCCGGACCCAAAGGGTCGGTTGCGCGCGGTTCTCCGACAGGTCCGATTTCAAACGTTATATTGCGGTTATAATCATTATCGCCTGAAAGACGAAGTTCCAATTGCGCCGTTTGCCCTGGAATGAACGTTTCTTCGACTCTAACGCCAAAAGCGCCGTCCGGATTGCGTCGGGAATCCGGATTAACGGCGGCGTAATTGCGCTCGGCTTGGTTAATGATTACGGCGGGATGGCGGCTTATCAATTCAGCTTGCAGAGCCGTCGATGCGACGTCGCCGATGTTATGCAGCTCGGGCGCGATCGTTCCATTTCTGCCGCGGGCGATGTTCTGGGCGTTGAGGTTCGATATCGCGAGATTTGGTCCCATAGTTGTAAGTTCAAATCCGACCTCCCAATGGATATTGCCGGAACGGACGTCGCAGCGGATTTGGATAACCGCGCCTCCCGGACAGTCCGGATCGAGCGTCAATTCGACGTCCTCAGAAAAACCGCCGGTTTCGTTAGCCGCGATGTTCTCTACCGGCGCTTCTTCGCGCGAAAATTCGAGATAGGGGCTGTCGGTCCCAAGCGAGGCGATTAAATTCTGCGCCGCCTGTCCTCCGGCGTTGCGCAGCGTTAAATTCAAACCTACGGTAGAACCGTTGACAAAGTCATCTGCCGTTGAAGCCTCTTCGAAAACTATGTTTATATTCGAATCGGCTACGTCTATATTATCGACAAACGGCGTATAGTTGTGTTTGGTCGCCGTTATTTGAAGGTTTTCGCCGCTGTCCAATCCTTCGGGAATCGTAAAATACACCCAGCCTTCGCCGTTCGATTCCGATACGTATTGGAAAACTCCCGCCTGGCGGATGCAGACGGTCGCGCCGGAAATCGGATCATCGCCGGATGCAACCTGCAGCGAGACCAGGGTTGCGCCGACATTGTATCGGTCGGGAACGTCGATGGTTAACTCTTGAGGTTCGATGTTGCGCATCTGCAGCGTCGGATCGCCCAAATAGCGCAAATGTCCTATAATCTTCCGAATCCTTTCCTCGTCTCGAGCGCCTTCTTCATCGACCTCGATAATTTCAAGATAAGGAACAAGCTGAATTCCTGCGAAATGGAACAAGTATCCGCCTGTAAATTCGTTCATATATCGCATCGCATAGACAGACCAGTCGATAAATTGATTCGACCTGTTTTCAACCGGGTAAATCCATGAACCAAAACCGGCGACCGGTCCATTCGGATCGTCTTCCCTACCGGAATTAAACCATGGAACCAGAATCGGGCTGGAATAGTGTTCGGCGTTGGTAATAACAAAGGGTGAATTTGCGCCTACATCTGCAATATCGCTTATACCGCCGTCCTCTTCATCAGGATCTTCAAATAAAACGGCTCCGTATAGCCATTGTTGACCGATTGCCAGCGAATATCCGGGATCGTCTTCTAACATTTCGAGAACTTCATCGCCGATTGCCGGATAATCGGCGTTCCATAATGTGTCGATATTATCATATCCTACGTCGAGCAGCCGCGGAATCGCCCAGTGCGCCGCGTCCCACGACTCCCACGGCGGCAGATCGGGAGTGGCTATGGTGTAAAGAGCGTTTGAAAGCCATTCGCCTTCCGGCGGATCTTGTTCATAGCGCATCGAGCGATGCAGAGCGTGTTCCAACTCGCCGAAATCCGAACATATAAACCTTCCGATAATGACGTCGGGTATATGATAACTGTCATGATCTTCCATGACCAGGTAATTATCAGTTTTCATCTCAATATCATCGGGGTCCACCCAAGTTGGGAATCGGTAAGCTTCGTTTTCGTCGTCGAACACACGTTCGTCATAATGCCCCATAATAATCAGGAACTCGACCGAAGCGAGGTTGTCGTCTTCTTCGCGCTGGTCGAGGATATCGATAATGTCGCTTGCGACGTCATCCTGATCCTGACCGGCGTCGATGGCTTCGACCGAAACCTGAAACCCGACGCGGCGCTTCCACTCTGCGAAAGCGTTTATTTCCTCGACCGGATCGTCCCTGCCGCCAATGTCGTCGAGAAGTTCGGGATAAACGATCAACACGCCGGAACGATTCGTCGGCGCAAGATCTCTGTGAGGCAGATTTAAAACAACCGGGTTGAGAATCCGCGCCAAATCGCGGCTAATGGGCTTTCTGCGCAGATCGAGCTTCGCTTCGGGATCAGGGGCGAAGTCCAGTTCTATCGAGAGCGAACGGTTCTCGAACGCCGTCGAATTGTTTTCATTGAATTGTACCGGTTCGATCAAAACCGGGACCATTTTCATACCGCGGTAATAATATGGGCTGCCGACAAACACGGGCGAGTCGTTGCGCTCAAAATCTATAGCGCCGGGCTCGACGTCCTGATAATCGATGTATTCCGGGAATTGGCCGCCGTTAAAATTAACTCTTCGTCCGGTTTGTTCGACTGATTTAGCTTCGGCTTTAACGTCGTTTGGGATGACGATCCAGCGGGAAATGAACATTGCCGGCGCTTTTCCTGCGTTCCGGGCTAAAGCCGCTTCCTCTGTATAATAATGAGCGCTCGGCGGAAGATCGACGTCGATGGTCATGCCGCCATGTCCTCGATCTTGAACCGTAAACCGGGCGTTAGTTTCAATTTCCTGACTTAAAAGCGGTTTCACTGCCGAAGTCGCTGCGGATGACGTCAAACCGAATGAAACCGAACAAAAAGCGATAAGTATCGCCGACAGAATAAGTGCAAGGCGCATAAAAGGTATCCTGAATTTTGTTAAGGAGTTTTCTCTTTTTGAAAACAGAGCTATCTATCTACTACTAAATGTAATAATGATTGCAATTGAAAACAACAACGAAATAATCAAGCGGGACAGAATAGCAAGATTAGGGTTCTTCATAGGAATTGCCGATAAAGCCAACTTCGCCGCAGGAAAAGAAAATGGCTGGTATAACCACATTGAGTGCGCGCTTCAGCGCGCATGAGGCGTCCGGTACGCGCTGAAGCGCGCACTCAAATAAACTTCTCTGGTAGGGCAGGCGTCCCTGCCTGCCAGCGCGACTCAGCAAGGTTGAGAAGGCAGGCAGGGACGCCTGCCCTACCGGTGGAATTTTTTATTTTCGCAGTGATACGAACCACAAGAATATACGCGCATCAACTCGTTCCCACCGCGAAAGAGAACGAGTTGAAACTCAAAATTACTCTCTGTTTTCTCTGTGACCTCTGTGCCTCTGTGGTGAAACGTCTATTTCAAAAGCGCGATCTTAGCCAATTTAACTCTATCCCTGGACTACAGCTTGATGAGATACACTCCGGCAGGCAAATCGTCCGCCCGCCAAGCTAACGAATGCTAGCCGATCTCCGGGATTTTATCGTAGAGCCTCGCCACTTCGCGCCCGGCTAAATCATAGATCGTTATGGTCGTTTTTTCGGCTTTATCCGTTCCGAAGCGTATCGTCGCCGTCGAATTGAACGGACTTGGGTAGATCGACTCGATTTTGAACTCAACCGGCGCGTTCTGTTTCAGATTAATCCAGGCGAGTTCGCTGAACATAAACGTAAACCTGTCCTCAGATTCGACCGTATGTCTTGTCCTGATATAGGTTGACAAAAAAAATTTGTTAAATTGGAGGACAGAGCATTGGTCAAATGTATGATTCGTTACAGCGAGAGCTTTAAACTGAAAGTTGTTCAAGAAATCGAGACCGGGAAATTCGTAAGCGTTGAAGAAGCGCGCCGGTTTTATGGGATCAACGGAATGTCTACGCTCAGCCGCTGGATCGAGAAATACGGCAAACCGGAGAATCAAAGGAAGGTAATTCGCGTGGAGACATTTGAAGAACGTAAAGAAATCGACGCGCTGAAAGCAAAGATCGCCGAACTTGAGATGACTATTGTGGACAGCCGCGTCCAGGAATCGCTTCATAAGGCGTATTTCGATGTTGTCTGCCGCGAATACGGCGTAAAGGACCCAGAAGCGTTAAAAAAAAACATCGCTGCGAAGCTGTCGGACGCGCGCGCCGTGCACTATCGGAAAGCGGCGAAAAGATAAATGTCGCCCAAATATGTTCCGCGGTATCGATAAGCCGTCAAGCTTATTACAAGGATCACAGGGTGCGGACGCGCAAACAGATTGACGAAGAAGCGATTTTAGAACTTGTGAAACTGGAACGGCGGCTTCAACCAAGGATCGGCGGTCGCAAACTGCTTGTTCTTTTACATGATTCGCTTTGCGAGATGGGTATTTCCATCGGTCGGGATTGTTTTTTCGACTTGCTTCGCGCGAACGGTTTGCTGATCGAGCGCAAACGCCGTCGCGGACCGCAAACGACCTATTCGCGGCATGGTTTTCGCGTCTATCCCAACTTGTTGAAAACATTAGCGATTACCGCTCCGCATCAGGCTTGGGTCAGTGATTTGACTTACATTCGAACCGACGAAGGTTTTCTTTATGCATCCTTAATCAGGGATGCTTGGTCATGCATGATCGTTGGCGCTGAAGGTTTCAACACTCTTGAAGCGACTGGCAGCCTTAGGGCTCTCATGCAGGCTATCCGTCAGCTTCCATTTGGTGCGAAGCCTATTCACCACAGTGATCGTGGCATTCAGTATTGCAGCATGGAATATGTTCGCAGTTTGGAATCGCGCGGCATGTTGATCAGCATGACGGAGGAGAACCATTGTTATGAGAATGCTAAGGCGGAGCGTTTGAACGGCATTTTGAAGGAAGAGTATGGTTTAGGCGAGTGTTTCCGTACGCGCGCTCAGGCTCGCTTGGTTTTAAATCAGGCGATCTGGCTGTACAATACTCGCCGTCCGCATATGAGCATAAACTATCGGATTCCTTCGGATGTGCATAATGCTGCGGCGTAAGTTAGGGGCGGAAATTTTCGAGGAATTTTGCAGGAACTACAT
>CAZWOY010000191.1:0-7404 GCA_964635255.1 uncultured bacterium | reverse complement strand
AGACGCCCTCGTCTGCAAGGATGCGAATTTGTCACACAGCAACGGCTTGCAGACGAGGGCGTCTGCAAGCTCTCCGAACAAGCTCTCCGAACAAGCTCTCCGAACATACTTAGTAAATGCCTGAAAACATCCTCATAACAGCCGGCGAGCTGTCCGGCGATCTTCATGCCGCGCCGGTCGTCCGAGAATTGAAAAAGATCGATCCGGCTTTGAGGTTTTTCGGCGCCGGCGGAGACAACATGCGAGACGAAGGCGTGGATCTGCTCGCGGACTTAAACGATTTAGCGGTTATGGGCTTTACCGATATTCCGCGCGCTCTGCCCCGGCTGTCGAAATTGAAGAAGCGAATACTGCAGGAAGTCATTGAGCGCAAGTCGAAACTGGCGATTTTGGTCGATTACCCCGGCTTTAATCTCAATCTCGCCAAGGCGTTGAAACGCCTCCCCAATCCTCCGAAAGTACTCGAATACATCGCCCCGCAAGTCTGGGCGTGGCGAGCTAACAGGATCGAAACGATCCGGCAGGTTGTAGATCATTTATGCGTAGTATTTCCATTTGAGGAAAAGCTGTTTAAGGATCGCGGCGTCAAGGCGACGTTCGTCGGACATCCGCTTATGGACGAACTGGATGAATATTTAGAGGACGAACCTGACAGCGGATCGAATAAGCCCATCGGAAACCCGCCATTGCTCGCACTGCTGCCGGGCAGCCGGAAATCCGTCATCAAGCGGCATTTAGGCATATTACTTAAGGCGTCCGAATTAGTCAAAGAATACATCGCCGGTTTAAGAGTCGGAATCGGCTGCGCTCCGGGAATAGACATAGCGTTCTATAAAAAATTTATTTCGAAAGGCTGCAATCCGGAATTTCACCGCGACACCCGGAAACTTGTCCGCCAGGCGGACGCCGCAATAGTTTCTTCAGGTACGGCTACGCTGGAAACGGCTCTGATAGGCGCCCCGGAAGTCGTAATTTATAAAACATCCGATCTGAACTATCACATTATAAAAGGAATGATACAACTTTCTTACGTAGCGATGGCTAACATTGTCGCCGGGAAAAAAATCGTCCCGGAGCTTCTGCAGTTCGACGCCAAACCGCAGTCCATAGCCCGGGCAGTTCTGCCACTTCTGAAAGAAACGAAAATTCGGGATATTATGATCTCGAATATGCGCAGCGTTAGGAACATTTTAAGCGGCAAAGGAGCCGCGGAGAACGTTGCTAAAATCGCCAGCGACCTGCTAAATTAAACAGAATTATTCCTCTCGGCTTATTGGTTCGATATTTCCCGCTTTGATTCTCTCGCCGCGCATATTATAATGTATCAGGTGAAGCGGAGCGCTCCCAACCAGTGTTTTCAAAAAACTGCCGATACAATTTTGCATTAATTTGTTGTGAGTGTTCTTAAAACCAATGCAGAGCGGGATAAAATCCCGCCGCTCGTCGCTGCATTATCGCTTTCGGGATTTGGCGGGATGATGTCCCGCCCTACGCCGGACGACGTAAAAGACGTCCTTATTTAATATAATGCTCTACTAACAGGAGTTTCCCATGACTTCCAGCATGTATGCTATTATTCCGTTAACGGCATTGGTTCTCATCGTCTTTTTAGTCCTGATCGGGGCTATGAGGCGATATAAACGCTGCCCGGCGGATAAGCTGCTTGTTATTTACGGCAAAACCGGACGCGACGCGTCGGGAGCGGCGCGGTCGGCGAAAGTAATCCACGGCGGAGCGTCCTTTGTCTGGCCGCTGGTTCAGGATTACGAGTACCTCGACTTAAAGCCGATAACCATCGATATCAACCTGCGCAGCGCTCTTTCCCGCCAGAACATCCGCATTCATGTCCCCTCGATATTCACGGTCGCCATTTCCGGTCAGGAAGGCGTGATGCTCAACGCCGCCATCCGGCTGCTCGGTTTTTCCAAAGAACACATTCGCGAAACGGCTGAGAACATCATCATCGGCCAGTTGCGCGCGGTGATCGCTACGATGACCATCGAAGAGATCATTACCGACCGCGAAAAATTTCTCGAAAACGTGCGGATCTCGGTCGGAACCGAGCTGAATAAGATCGGTTTGCAGCTCATCAACGTCAATATCAAAGACATCGTCGATGAGAGCGACTATATCGAAGCGTTAGGCAAAGAAGCCGCCGCCCGCGCGGTCAACGAAGCCAAAAAGAACGTCGCCGAGCGCAACCGGGACGGCGAGATCGGCAAGGCGCGCGCTGAGCAGGATCAGCGTATCCAAGTCGCCGACGCTAACTCCAAAGCCGTCGATGGCGAGAACAAAGCCGCCGTGGCGATGGCGAACAGCAATTCCGAACGCCGCGAGCGGGAAGCCGAAGCCAACAAGCGAGCGACAGCCGCTGAAAGGGTTCAGGCTGCGAAAGCTTCAGAAGAATCTTATTCGGCTGAGCAAGTGGCTGAAACCAAACGCGCCGAGCGCGACCGCGCCACCCAGAAGGCGGATACAATTATTCCCGCCCAGATTGCCAAGGAGCGTGTCGAGATCGAAGCCGAAGCCGCCGCTGAAAAAATGCGCCGCGAGGCTAAAGGCAAGGGCGACGCGACTTACAACGAAATGCAGGGCGAAGCGCGCGGCATCTTCGAGATCCTCGAAAAACGAGCCGCAGGTCTGGGCAAGATCGTAGCCGCCGCCGGAATGGATTCCAAAGCCGCCGCGATGCTGATGGTAGCCGAAAAGCTGCCTGATTTAGCGGAGATCCAGGTCGAAGCGATCAAGGGCATCAACATCGACAAGGTTGTCGTCTGGGACAACTTAGGCGCAGGCAGCCCCGACGGCGACCACCGCCCCAGCACGGCTAAATTCATGTCCGGCATGTTAGGCTCGCTCCCGATGTGGAACGACCTGTTCAAATCGGCAGGATTCAACATTTCCGACTTCTTCGAAAAAACGGCTGAAGAGCAGAAATCAGCGTTCAAACAGAAATCCTCCGACCGCCCGGTCGATGATGACGGCGATTCCGAAATAGTCAATGATTATGAGGAAACGGAGTCTGACGAAACAGAAACGGACGAGCAGGAAATTTAGAACGTAAGGAATCTTGACAAAAGATACGCTTGCGAAGGCGATTCTGAATTCTTATATTGATTAGTTAACCTTTTGATCCCACGGTCAGGAGGTTAGCTTTATTTACGGCCCGTTCGTTCAGCGGTTAGGACGCCGGCCTCTCACGCCGGTAACAGGGGTTCGATTCCCCTACGGGCTACTGGTTTATAGGTATTGGGATTTTTTAGTCGAAACCCTTATTACTAAGTGCAGTAAAAAGTGTCATTGCGAGTCCGCATTCAGCGGACTTGTTCGTTGTTTGGCGGACTAAGCTAACTCCCGCTTTCCCGCAAAATGCTTCATTCCGGATACCTTAAAACACAATCCTCGCTGACGTCGATCAGGTAACCGCAATTTGGAGCCATCTCTTCAAGGTTGCTGAATTCGAATTCAACATTCCAGAAATGTCCCTCGCCGTCTTTTACCATAATCAAATGATCCCTAATCGATTCGAGAGCTTCTTCCGGCGGCATAGGCTCTGCGCCAAAATATGCCGCCATATTCCAACCTTCTATAAGTTGGATAGGAGAATCGACTTCCATTCGGTTGCCGGATACGGTTAAGAAGTCCTGCTCAGTCATTTTAATTAAGTATCCTTGCCTGACGTCCCATTCGGGAATATTGCAGAAATCGAATTCCGGCGCGTAGAATCTGCCTAATCCGTCTTTTATCAATTGCATTGAACCGCGGGCGACTAAATTATGAGCTATCGCTCGTGGATCGTTTGTTTCCGGTTCAATGTTTAGAGAAATAATCTGCCAGCCTTGATTTAATCTTATCCTTTGAACATCGGGATTCTCGCCGGTATAATAACGCGCCCCGATATCTGCGCGCGTTCCATTGGGATCCCGCGGCGCGTTGGGGTCGCCGGCGTCAATGCAGGGAGAGCCTTCTATAAGTCTGAAATCGTGGTCTTCCGGGCTAAGCAGCTGCGGATTTTCGAAAATAAGATTGTCGCCGAATTCTTCGTCCCACTCGCCTTCGATGCAGCAGTAGCTAAGATTTATTGTTCCCAGCCAGGGTGAGAATTCTACGTTCGGTTCCCTTCCTTCTTCGGCTTCATTTCCCCAGAAAATATTATTAGGCATCCTCCAAACAGAAAAATGATTTGCTAAACTGCAAATTCCGCCCCCATATTCAGCTCGGTTGAAGACCACCGTGTTAAACTCAAAAATAGTATTGAATTCATCCGGTTGAGGACCGAATATATAAACTGCGCCGCCTCTTTCGGCAGAATTACAATAAAATATATTCCTTATGATAGTTGGCGTATTCAATTGATTTAAACAAATCCCTCCACCGCCAATTGCTTGATTTTCAAAAAAGAGATTATGACTAATCTCGCAGTCTTCATCGATAATACTCTGCGTAAAAATAGCTCCTCCACCATCGGCGGTATTTCTATAGAAACGACAATTGAATATGCGACAGTCTGTATATGCATAAATTGCACCGCCGTTCCGCTCGGAAGTGTTTTCTAAAAACTGACAATTTTCAATATTAGCTCCATCAGTATGCGAAACGATTGCGCCTCCTCCTATACTTGAATTGTTACCGATAAAAAGGCAGTTATTAATCGAAACCGCACCATCGGTGTAATATAAAGCGCCTCCAAATACAGCGGAGTTTTCGATAAATCTGGTGTTATCTATAACCAAATCAGTATGATCAGAATATAATGCGCCTCCATATCTCGAACTTGAATTATTATCGAAAGTAGAATTTGCGATATTGATTTCACTTCTCACAGCAGACAACGCGCCTCCAGAAACCTCTTCTTCCTCATCGCCTGCTTGACAGCCGGAAATAAAGCAATAATCCATTATTATCCATGAATTTTCAAGGGCTCGAATTCCACCCCAGAATTCATTATCCGGAGCAGTCCGGAAGATAATCGAATCATCATCCTCGCCTTCCATCCAAAGGTCGCCTTCGACAGTAAACGACAGATCTTGCCGAAAGTTCACGACAACGCCTGATTCGATAGTCAGTTCCTCGCCGACCGGAAGCGTTATATTTTCAATTACGGTATAGGGAGAATCGTTAACGCCCCAAATGCCGTTTACTTCGCCGGAAACTTCTGTGGCGAGTGTAAAGCGCAATGATAAGAGGGCATTCAGCAAGAATAATGTAATTGTAATTTTTTTCATCTGATTCTCCTGAGAATTAAAATAAATACTTTCAACAGACAATGGTCTTTTAAAGAATCTATTGTGCCTCAACATTTTGATAGAGACACAACAGATTAAAATAAACTCAGCTTCATTGGGAAAAGACCATCCGAATTCTGCTTTTTTGATTATCCAATTCGATCTCACAGAAATACATTCCAGAGCAAACTAGTTTACCATTTTGGTTTGTGCCATCCCAAACGCTTTCAAATCTACCCTTTTGCAGCCATCCGGAATAGATAGTTTTTACGAATTGCCCTTTAACATTATAAATAGTTATCTTCGCATTTTGAGATTTGTTTAAATGCGTTTGAATTCTTGTTGTGTTGTTAAAAGGATTTGGAAAATTCACAAAAACCTCGAAATGCAACGGCTTGGTTAAAGCATCATATTTGTCATTGCCGATATTCACAATGGAATAAGGATAATCGCTAAAACACGGCGATGGAAGATTATGACTATCCAGATTATTATTCAGCGTTATTTCCTCATCCATATCATTATCCCAGAATTTAAACACAATAGAGTTTTAACAAAGTAGTGATATTAGATCTTTGATATCTCAATTTACACGGCAGCGTGCGAAAAGCGCTATGCTAAAATTAACCATTTCGATAGACCATGAAACGATAATCGACCTTCTTCGAAATCGACCCAACCAGTGGCGCTGACGCCCGTTATTGCGCTCGATGGCATTGGTTTCCAATGTGCTGATGCAATGTTGTTCCTGTGGAATTTCCATAGTATAAACTTCCCAATTGTCTGTGCAGTAGATTTCGGTTTGCCAACGTCGTAGGCGATCCATCAAACGCTCGAAGGTAGTGTGATCACGATCCCCGCATTCCCAGTCGATGAGCCGCCCTGAATCACGACAATAAGCCTTCCATATCCAGAGTTTGCAGGTTTTTTTTTAAGGAAATGCCACATTTCATCGAGTTCCACCACGACTGCTTCTCCCGGCTCGGGCTTTGGACAATGTTCTTTAGCGTGCTTTCGAATCCACTTTAAAACCGCTGGTGTGGATACGCCAAGCAACTTAGCTATAGAGTTCATCGAATTGCCGTGCAAATACAATATGACGGCAAACAGTTTGATCGACAAAGGTTTCCCTACTGGTTCTTGGCGTGTGAACTGATAGTTGCAATCCTTGCATTTTCTTTTCTTGACGCCTCTAACCGAACCGTTGCGTACTGTCTTATCGCTGCCGCATCGAGGACAGGATGACATTAAGCCTCCACAAAGTTTTTGAACCTTGCGGATAATATAATAAAAAATATTAATCACTACAAGTTAAATCTCTCAAAAAAACAACACTTATAAAAATGACATGGTATATCTTAAAGTGAAGTACAGTTTCTGACTCGATGAGACAGGGCATATTCAGTCTCTTAGTCAGTGAATTAATGCTTCTATCAAACTGGATTGCCTTCTGATAAGGCGGGAGACACGGTAAAGTGTCTCCCACTCAGGACTGCTTCTCAGATGACTTTGGATGTAGAAAAGGCTATCTGTTGCGGCTTAAGACTCGATATCTTGAATGTGAGCTTTGATGCATCTTAGTCTCTCAGAAAACGATAACTTTATCACTTTCCTTCACCCATTCCGCAAGCAGCGCCATATCGCCAGCCTCAACATTGTCTATAAACAGATCCTCGTTGACTCCCCGTGCCTGCATACAAGTGATACAGGCTCTGATCAATCCGGAAGAGGTGATCCGTTTCATCATTCTACCGAGGTTATAATAACCCTGTGGCGTATCCTGATTTTTCATAGCGCAGAAAACTGCATCCGCCATCAAAAACAGGTTTAATTGCACAGAATTATCCTTGACCAGTTGCATAGCCAGACGAATGCCGTTGAAAGACCTCTCGGTACCGTAAGGTGGATCGTTTAATACTATCGTGACAACCATTTTATCCTCTTAGGTTAAGCACTGAAACCAAGAAAAGCGCTGAAAACTAAAACACCAATGAGGTTTTTGCAAAACTCTTTTTGCAAAATATTTTAATCGTTCTGCATCGGTGCAGAACAATAAAATTGAACCTGTTTGAACTACTTTCTTTTATTTATACTTATTTTTTTATGAAAATCAAGCTTATTTGGTTGTTAAGACAGATTATTGTTAAAAAGTCTGTTCAAATTGTCCGTTTTAGACGGA
>CAZWOY010000190.1:0-7436 GCA_964635255.1 uncultured bacterium | reverse complement strand
GGTCTGGATTATGCGCATCAAAGCGTATGTACACTATTTAATGCACATAGTAATAATACCCTTGAGTGCGCGCTTTAGCGCGCAATTCGCGCCTATCGCACGCAAATACGCCCACTCAGGGGTAGGATTTCCAAAGAACGCATTACCTGGATTGTTTATCCTGTTAATCCGGTCTATCCAGGTTCCGTTTCTTCACGCGTCCTAATATCCAGATTACAAACCAGACAGCCAATCCGATAATCGAAATGAGCGAAATATAGAGCCCGGTATAAAACCATTTCGGCTTAAATGTGAAGACGATTTCATGATCGCCCGCTGGAACGGCGATGGCTCGCACTACCCCATCCGCTCTCAATATCGGCGTTTCCTCGCCATCGATCTTCGCAATCCATCCCGAAGGATAATATGTGTCGGCTAAAACCAGTATTTTAGGCGCGGCGGCGTGAACCTTAATTTTTACCAGTTCGCGTTCGTAGGCAATGATTCTGGCGCTGCTTTCGCCTGCTTTTTCAGGTTTTACCAACGGTTCCTGATCCACCAGAACTTCACGGGTTGGATCCCACGCTCCTCGCATCATTTCCTGAAGGGTTTCCGTGAAATCGCTGATTACTCTGTAATCGCTGACCATCCTCGCTCTTGGCAGCTCGCCCGGGTTTTTATAAAGATACGCTCCGCCGCGGGTCTCTATTAGGTGAACGCCATACTCTGCGGCTGATCTTGCAGGTCCGCCCAGGCCTTGCCGCTGGATCTCAGCAAACTGATCTTCAATGCGCCGGGAGGTAATTATGTACCTTACGTTGAGAGCGTCCAGAACTTCCGGCTTTAAATACAACGTCGTCCAGCCTTCCAGATCGAAAGCGTTCATGAACTTCTGATAGTTAGCCAGCTTGGCTCCGAAATATCCGGTTGTCGATTCGAATCCGAAATAGCTCCACCAGTTAGCGTTATTGTATCGTGGATCTCGAGGACGCACCGCTTTCATAATTGGATGTATGCGAAACTTGTCCTCATCCTTTTGCATGAATTTTACCACGCCTTCAGGTCTTAGGAACGATTGCTGCGAACTCATCGGCTGAGGATCGATCGTGTTGGCGTTGATCCGCCATAAATCGACAACTAAGCTGATCAAAATTAAACCGACGACGATATGCCATGAAAATTTCTTTTTCAACGCTAAGGCGGTTCCACCGGCTAAGACGCCAATTATGAGGAGAACGATCATGGCGTCATTGCGGGCAAAGCTTTCAGCGGCTTTCAGCATTCCAGGATCTGTCCCGGGACGGATTATGTCTGCGAACGCTTTGTAAAACCCGGAAAAGAAACCCGGAATCGCCAGTAATATCAAAATTTTGAAAAATGCAATTCCGCTTAACCAGTAGAGAATCTTAGCGATTTTATCGGATGCTATTCCTTTTTTAAACCGGTCGATAAGCGCCTGCAGCCCCATGCCGGCTAACAAAGCCATCGGCAGCAGAAGCAGTACTTGGGACATCACCGGGGCGCGGAATTTGTTGAATAAGGGCAAAGCGTGATACAGAGGCCCATACAGTATCGGAAGATATTTACCGAAAGAGAGTAACCATCCGGCTAACGCCAGCGATAGCGCAAAGCCCCATTTATTTTTTTTGGTGGCTGCCATTGCGAAAATGGCTAACATCAGCGTCGTAATGCCAAAATACATGGAGTTCTGCGTAAAAGGCGTTCCGTCAGGACTTCCAACCGTTCCCCAGTAGGTGGGATAGGCGCGTCCGCGGTATTCGATCTCACCGCCGAAACCTAAGAAGAAAGGATAAATAAAAGTTACCGATTCGAGTGGATGGAATGACCAGCCGGTAGCGTACCCCCAATCTACGCCTCCGCCGGCGACGCCGGCGCCGGTGGAACCGCGGATCGAAAAACGGGAATAATCCAGCACAGACATCCACAGTACCGCTGAGATTGCAAGCGATAGCGCAAGCGCGGCTATCCACAGCCCCGTCGTTTTCAACCAGGGCTGGATTTGTTTTTTAACAATCGCCCGGACGCCATAATAAATAATATACAGTCCCATCATCATGCCGCCGTAGGCTGCAACCTGCGGATGCAGCGCCAAGATCTCAACCGCGAACGCAAGTCCTAAAACCGCCGCTCCGCCTAAATTCGGCTTTTGGCGAAGCCGGTCGATCAATAGCCACAGCAGCGGCAGGTAAGTCATGCCCATCAGTTTAGAGCCGTGCCCGACATCGACGAGGATAATAAGCTGCGGCGAAAAGGCATACGCGATCGCAGTCAGCCAGCTTGCAAATTTGCCGAATTTGAAATGACGGGCTAACAAAAACGCAAAAAAACCCGCTAATAGATAGTGAAAAAACCAGATGCGATAATGAGAAGGTCCGAAGACATAGCTGACGACTCTTATTATATATTCAGGCGGATAAGTAAAGAGAGCGTATTGCAGCGAAGCGAACATCGGAATGCCGCAGAAAAGGGTTGGATTCCACAACGGAAATTCGCCGCCGCTCAACGCTTCCTCGCCCATTTCATTCATTCCGGCTACGGCAAGCATATCCGGAGCCGGCGACAGTCCCATTCCCTGAAAAATAACCGGGGCGAAAAAGAACAGCAGAATTAAATATAATCCGCCAATTGCAAGGATAGAATTCTGATTTTTTGACCAGAAATTCTCAGTTGCCGGTTGTTTGCCTTTCTGAACCGGTTGTTTTTCCGTTTTCTGAGTCTGTTGTTTAAATTGAGTCGATTTGTGTTTTTTTGCCATTTTACTTACAAACAATCGCTTTAAGGATAAGTATCATGTTTACATAGAATAAGATTTTTGTTCTTTCAGAAAGACAGAAATCTTAATTCATGTTTCGAAGTTTTTATGAATATACCTATTAAAGCGAACTTATGCAAAGGTTTGAAATGCATAAAAGTGTTGCGCTTAGGGAAAGAAGATTGTATATTGCATAGGATTCGTTTGGTCAACAACATTAAAGGAGATACACGATGGCACAAAATGATTTTTGGACAAAACTTAAGAAGCGGTTTTGCGAAGTCTCATCGGCAGCGGCTGATTTTACAGAAGAACAGGCTATTATCGGGAAACTCAAGTTTGAAATTCTAAATCTTAAACGGAAATTCGACAGAAAAAAGTCAAGTTTGGGCGGCAGGCTGTTTGAGATGTCTCAGGAAGATCCCAAGCCGGATGTTTTTGAAGATATTGAAGTAATAAGTCTTTTAAGCGAAATTGAGGACCTCGAGAACAAGATCGATGCGAAGAACCGCGAAATAACCGAGGTTGCCGATCACTTTAGAACCAAAGCCGAAGAGAGTAATTACGACGAGGAAGAAGATATCAACGACGATGAAGAACCGGGAATAACTACTCCGCGCTTTGAGCCTGAAATTGAGAAGGACGGGGAGAAAGCTGAGCCTAAAGTCGAAGTAAAAAAAGAGGCGAAGAAAGAGGAAAAGGGGGCGGAAAAGCCGAAAAAAGAACCGAAAACCAGAAAAAGAACCACTGCCAGAAAAAGCGCTACAAAGAAAAAAACAACCTCTTCGACGAAAAGAACCAGTAAGAAACCTGAAGAACAGACTAAAAAGGATGAACCGCCTAAAGAGGACGTTAAAAAAGAGGAATGAGGGCTTTTATAAACTGTCGTTATTTAATGACAGTTTTTTTGTGAGCGATTTTTTTTAACGGAATTTTACAAAGTGCGGTAAAAAGATTAATAAATTCGCGATTGTTTTATTTAATTCCGGAAATTGGTTATTGAAATGTGTGTAATCGCTCTGGTATGCAAGCCAACAAGATTTAGAGTTGTTTGAAATTAAAAAAGCCAAAAGTGACAATTGTCACAGCTTTTTTAAGAAAAAAGATCAATAAATAGTTATTTAGGACTTGACTTTGAAAGTTGATTTAGGCTTCTTTCACAGTTGGAGCTTAAGCTGAAAATTTTTGCCGTCCCTGCTTTAGTTTGTTACACTCTTAAATTTTTCAGCTAATTGCAAAACTTAGTTTGTTTTCTTTTAGTAAAGGAAAAATGATAAAAAGTTTTTTCTCTAAATATACGACTATTAAAGAGCAGCAAAAGATACGTTTCCTGCGCCGAATAGCTTTATTAATGACGATTGATGGATTATTTATCATTGCTGCTTTTCTGGGCGCATATCTCCTGAGATATTCGGCTGGTGAGTGGTTTGGTAAAATTTCTCAATCTTATACCTACATACCGGAATATCTTATTATAGGATGGCTCATGTTCGGTTTGACCGGTATGTACAGGACTTTATGGCGGTATGCAAGCGTTGAGGCTGTCTTCGTGATAGGAATAAGCGCTCTGCTTGCCGTAATTGTGCCGTCGATGTTCATAATTGCGGTTTATAGCGTGCTGCCCGAATGGACCGTTTTAGTCATTCAAACGATGATCTTGCTTTTGTTGGTCGGTGGGAGCCGGTTTTCGTTGAGGATTATGCACACATTGGGATCTTCGGGAAGGGGCAGGAGTAAAAAGCGTGTAATAATATACGGCGCTGGAGACGGCGGCGAATTGGTCTGCAGGGACTTGCAGCGAAATAAGGATCACGACCTTCAATTAATCGGATTTATCGATGATGATAAATCCAAGCATCATAGTTCAATTCATGCGATTCCGATTTTTGGCGGAAGGGAAATTATTTCCAAAATCGTAAAAGAAAAAGCAATCGATGAGATAATTATTGCTATGCCCAGCAGTACGGGTAAAGAAATAAGGGAAATTTTAGATTATATTAAACTTAATGTCGATAACGCTATTCCAATCAGAATCGTACCCGGTATTAATGAGTTGATCAGCAGCAAGGGACCTCTCAATCAGTTGCGCCAGGTCAGAGTTCGAGATCTTTTAAGACGCAAACCTGTTGAATTAAACAGGGAGCCGGTAAGGAATTTAATTAATAACAAAATTGTCTTGATCAGCGGCGCCGGCGGTTCGATTGGAGCGGAAATCTGCCGGCAAGTTTGTCAATTTTCCCCTAAAAAAGTAGTATTATTCGATATCAGCGAGGCAAGCCTTTATATAATTTTAGATGAGTTGCAAAGCGATTATGGCGATATCGAATTTATTCCGATTATCGGAGATATATGCAACCGCAGTTTTGTAGAAAAAATTTATTTTTATTGTACTCCTCAAATAGTTTTCCATGCAGCCGCTTATAAACACGTTCCATTAATGGAGATCAATCCCTGGTCGGCGATTAATAATAATGTTCTCGGAACTAAAGTACTGTGCGAGGTTTCTGCGGAATATTCTGTAGAGCGCTTCGTAATGATCTCAACGGATAAAGCTGTGAGACCGACGAGTATTATGGGAGCGACTAAGCGGCTTTGCGAAATGATTGTTCAGTCGCAGAACAAGGTATCAAAAAGTATTTACTGTGTGGTCAGATTTGGGAACGTGATGGGAAGTTCAGGTTCGGTTATTCCGAAATTCGGAAGGCAAATAAAGGCGGGAGGACCGATAACCATCACCGATAGACGAGCGACAAGATATTTTATGCTGACTTCGGAAGCCGTTCAGCTGGTGATGCAAGCCGCAACTTTCAATCATCCTAAGTCCATTTATATTCTGGACATGGGAGAACCGGTAAGAATTGTCGATCTGGCGCACGATATGATAAAATTATCAGGATTAGAACCGGAAAAAGACATTAAAATAGAGTTCATCGGTTTGAGACCTGGAGAGAAATTGCATGAAGAATTATATCACAGCGGTTATGGGGAGAAAACACCGGTAGAGAAAATATATGTAACCGAAGCGCCAGTTACGGATCCACATAATCTGATGAGTTCGATTAATACTTTAACAAAAAATATTTATTCTCTATCAAAGGAAGATCTGTTTTATTCTATCAGCCAACTGGTTCAGGATTACCATTATACGCCGCATGTAAAACCTGACGGATTGGCTGCCGAGAAAAAACGAAAGAAGATCGATATCGAGAAAAAAGAATCGAATCTGAAAATCGCTTAGTCGCCTTATCAAAAGGCTCTGAGCTAATATCTCATTATTTTCGGAAAAGGCAAAACTTTAGTTTACGTTCAGGAGAATTAATTTCTCTCCTTATGAAGATCATGGATGAGATCTGAAACAAATTCTATGTCGGCGTCATCCATGAGTGTGCTGCTGGGCAAAGAAAGTCCCTTTTCAAAGAGATTTTTCGATACATCTCCTCCCACCGATTCAACGCCTTTAAAAACCGGCTGCAGGTGCATCGGATACCATAGATTGCGCGATTCGATGTTATATTTTTCTAAATGCAGCCTTATATCTTCAGCACTTTTGCCAAATTCATCCTGATTAACCAGAATGCAACTCAGCCAATGAGTGCTGAAAAATCCTTCTGGTTCAGGCATGAACTGCAGGCCGGGCAGTTCCGACAGCATCTTTTTATATAATCTGAAGATATGCCTCGTTTTCTCGATCCGTTCATCCAAAACTCTGAGCTGCCCGCGCCCAATGGCAGCCAAAATATTACTCATCCGGTAATTATAGCCTATCTCTGAGTGCCTGTAGTATGGCGCTGGATCTCTTGCCTGCTGGGATAAATAATGAGCTTTGTCCACATATTCTTTATTTTCCGAAGTCAACATCCCGCCGCCCGAAGTCGTAATTATCTTATTTCCATTGAATGAGAAAACGTTAATTAAGCCGAAATTACCCGCTTTTTTATCCTTATACTCCGCCCCCAAAGCTTCAGCGGCGTCTTCGATAATTTTAACGCCGTACTTGTCGCAAATCTCGGCAATGGGATCGTAGTCGGCGCATTGACCGCATATATCTACGACGATGACGGCTTTAGGCGTTTTCCCTTTCCTGCTTCCCGATTTTAGTCTGTCCTCAAGCAAATTCGGATCCATGTTCCAGGTTCGGTATTCGCTGTCTATAAAAACAGGTTTAGCTTTCAGGTAAGTGATTGCATTCGCTGAAGCGGCAAACGTAAAACTCGAACATAACACTTCGTCGCCCGCCTCAATACCTGTCATCATTAACGCCAGATGCAAGCCCGCCGTCCCGGATGACAAAGCGGCGGCATAAGGAGTTCCCAGGTAGTCGGTAAATTCTCGTTCAAAAGCATCCACTTGCGGACCGATCGGCGCTATCCAGTTGCTTTCGAATGCTTCGCGCACAAACTCGAATTCAAATCCTTCCTCCGACATGTGAGGCGGCGAAAGGTAAATCCTTTTTTCTCTTCGTTTTTTTTCCATTTATGTTTATGAATGATGTGTAGTTGACAAATTTTCAAATCTCGTAAAAACTATCCTAAATAAGGATATAATTGACTGTCAAACAAGTTTGAACCGGCGTAAAGATAGAAAACTTTTGTGAAATACTCGAATGTCAATCGAAAATTTCCATTATTGAAAGCTTACTCTTCGTTTACGGTTATTACTACTATGTGCATAAAATAGTGTACAT
>CAZWOY010000189.1:0-7465 GCA_964635255.1 uncultured bacterium | reverse complement strand
ATGACTGCCCTTGGACAACATACTGCCCTTGGACAACATACCGCCCTTGGGCAACATACCGCCCTTGGGCAACATACTGCCCTTGGGCAACATACCGCCCTTGGGCAACATACCGCCCTTGGGCAACATACCGCCCTTGGGCGAAAGGAGTGTTCGACCTACTATTTTCATGTTCGGTGGCGAAGCTCGCTTCATTAGCAATTACCGGGAAAATAGCATATCCCTGCGCGGTCATTCCAGAGAAACAAAATCCGCGATTATCCATTGTATCCGTGTCATCCGTGTTCCCATTCCTTGCTGGGAAAATGGAATCTATGCAGCGCGAGTTTGCAAATCGGGAGTCGCACAGAAGCGTCCGCCCCAAATGAATCGACGTCCCGGCTTTACCAGTCATCCTGTAATCCGGTAATCAATTCGATCAGCCGTTCAAGCTCCTCTTCGGAATAAAACTCGATGCGGATATTGCCTTTCCTGCCCTTGCGGGTGATCTTGACCTGCGTGCCAAGTTTTTGCCTCAGCCTGTCCATGTATGCGTTAAGCAACGGCGAAACTGAATCTTTCGGCTTAACCGGCAGCCGTTCGGATTCGTTCTTATGTTCTTTAACGAGCTGCTCGGTCTGCCGCACCGATAAGCCGTTTTCGACGACTTTTTTCCAGACGGCGCTCTGTCGAGCCGGTCCCGGCAAGGCAAGTATAGCCTTTGCGTGTCCGGCGCTGATCTCGCCGTCGCGGAGCGATTGGAGGACGTTGCCGGGCAGTTCCAGAAGCCGGAGGAAATTTGCGATCGTCGCCCGTTCTTTACCGACCCGATCGGCGATTTGAACCTGCGTCAATCCCATGCTGTCGTGCAGTCTTTGGTAGCCCTGTGCTAGTTCGACCGGATTGAGATCGTGCCGCTGCAAGTTCTCGATCAGCGACAGTTCGAGCATTTCCGCTTCGGAGTCGATCGACAGAACGCGCACCGGAACCTCGGCAAATCCCGCTATCCTGGAAGCTCGCAGCCGCCTTTCGCCGGCGATCAATTCGCAGCCTGTGGCGGTATTGCGCGCCACCAGCGGCTGAATGACGCCCTTTTCCTTTATCGAAGCGGCAAGTTCCTCAAGTTCCGCCTCGTCGAAATCCTGCCGCGGCTGATAAGGATTTGCCCGAATATTATCGACCGGCACAATCTTAAGCGCTTCCCCCGCTTGTTCCGGCTTATATTCCGAATCCGGCAGCAGAGCGGATAAGCCGCGGCCTAAGTTTTTTTTCTTTTTGGTTTGGATTTATGGGTACCTATTAAATCGAAAAATGCTTCTAGTTATGAAATGTACCTAACAAAATTTCAACCGATTTTCTTAATGCACTCCCTTCAAATGGCATAATTACCAGCAAATCCACATCGGAATTAGACCCTTGACTCCCATTAGCATGAGATCCGAATAGTATTGCCTGCTCGGGATTGTAATTGTCAACTATCCTTCTGCAGGCGTTGGCGATTTCCCGATTTATTATTTTAGTCAAGCGCTTCCAACCTTTTTATCTCATCCAAGATTTGAGCAATAACCTCTGTGTTTTTAATTACTTTTTTGCCATCGACCTTTATTGAAAAAACATAAAACACTTTTCCCTTGTATTTATCGGTGAACTTTTTGTGAGAGATTTCCTGTAGCGTTCTTTCCTTGTAAATCTGAGTAATTTGGGAAACATCGCTGACAGGTTTAATCTGCAAACCGATATAATTGTCTTTTACTTCGATATAGAAATCTACGTTGTATTTTCTGTCCCACTCGTCGGGGGCGGGGTGGATATTAACATCAAGATATTTTTCAAGTTGCCCATAAATTGTTTCTATTTCATTGGTATATCCATCATAAGTTCGATTTATTACAAGATTATGAATAAAGTCAATGCAATCTTGCTCATTAATTTCAGTTATTTCAGCAATTAAAACTTCTGTAACTTTTATATAAAGTTTTTTGCCAAGTTCAATAATGTGATTGCGCGATTTTACATTTTTATAGTAATAATCTTCCCATTCTTCTTTTGTTTTAGGTGCGCATTTCCTTATTTCAAAGGAGGTTGGTCCGACATTTCGTTTAAAGTTATATTGAAATCTATTGGTGGCTGAATTTAAGATCCACTCTTTAGACATGATTTTCCTTTCTGAATTTTAAGAAATTCTGTTTGTGTTTAAAATCGATAGTTTCGTCAACATCGACTAATCCTTGTTTAACAAGGTGCGCATTTAAAAAAGTCTTATTCTTAAGATATAAATAACATAATAAATTATTATTTTCATCAAATTTAATTTGATCGAATTTCATAAATACATTTTGACCTTTAGTTCTATTATATAAAAAATCGATTGCCTTTTCTTCAAATTCCTTAGTCGTTCTTATTCCTAACAACCGGACAGTTAAATCATTATTTAGCACAATGATTTCAGGCGATTGGATATTTTTCACGCGGTAGTAAATGTTTTTTTCTTTTTTTGAGGTATCGTCGATTTTTGAGCCGAATTGTAACTTTTTAGGATCAACCTTTCGAACTACCTTTATGGGATCGTTGAAAACATAAGGTAATTTGTTGATTTTTTCTGAAATATTATCGATAGTTTGATTTTTAATAATAATAGTATATTCCGAATCTGTAAGAAATCCTTTTTGATCTAGCTCAAGCTTTTCTTTGATAATTGGTAAAAATTCTCTATTAATTTCATAACCGGCAGAATTTCTTCCCAGCTTATCGGCTGTTACAGTTGTTGTTCCGCTGCCTAAGAAGGGATCTAGCACTAAATCTTCAACAAAGGAAAACATTTTTATTAATCTATAAGGCAATTCCCCCGGGAACATCGCCAAATGTTTGGATTGTCTTTGTCCTCGAAAATTCCAATGTCCGCTGAAATATTCATTCCATTCCCTGGTTGTTAGTTTGGATTTTTCTTTTCTTTCGCTGCTGACTTTAGGCGGATTTCCCTGTTTCTTAAATATCAAAATGAATTCATAATCCAGCTTTAGAATGCCATTTCGAGGATATGGGAAAGACCCCATAACGGATGCCCCGCCTGTAGTATTCGTGGTGGTTACTTTTTGCCATATAATGGCGCCCATGTAATCAAATCCAATCGTTTCGCAAAACTTTATTATTTCGGTCCTAATCGGTATAACTTTATACCTTCCATAATATACAGACCGGGCGAATTGGTCGCCGATATTGATACAAAGACGACATCCGGGGCGAAGAACGCGAAAACATTCAGACCATACTAAATTCAGGTTGTTTATATATTCTTCATAAGTATCGTTAAATCCTATCTGTTCCGAGTTAGCATAATCTTTAAGCTGCCAGTAAGGGGGCGAGGTTATTATTAAATGGACGGATTCATCGGATAATTCATCCATAGACCGTGAATCTCCGATTATTATTTTGTGTTCTAAACTCAAAAATAAAAACCCTATTATCTTACCTAATTCTTATCCAGCCTAAAACACACTTCCCACCCATTCCCCCAAAAACGACATCCGCCCAATCAAAAGCGAAATACGCGCCATAACCGTGTAGCCGAAGGCGGCGCCGAAGGCTACCATCAGCACCCAGATGCCGGCTTTGGCGGTGGTTCCGAACCAGCCTTTGTGTTCTTTTGAGAAGAAGAAGTAAATCAGCGCCGATAAAACGCCGAAGACGATTACAAATGCCGATATCGTTCCGCCGAGGCTGAAACTGCCGTCCTCGAAAGCGATCAATGGTATCAGCGTCGATCTGATTTGAGCCACGAAGTCGGACTGGAGAGTCCGCGTCAGGTTCGTTCCGGCGGCGAAACCGATGATGAACGCCATTGGCCAGCGCGAAATCCAGGCGCCTTTGGGCAGCAGCCGCATTAGCATCATCAGCCCGAAAAGCAGCGGGACAAGCCTTACCCAGCGCTCGTACCAGGGCTTCTCAAAAGTGGTCGCAATTACCGCGTTAGCGCCTTCCGGGGTTTCTGCGAACCAGGCTAAAATATCCGGGAAAAGATAGCCGAATCCGTTGGGGATCAGCGTCGTCCAGAACGCCACAACCATCCAGTATGCGGCAGATACGCCGACAAACAAATGTTCGGCGAATTTGTAAAACGGATTATCCTTATAGAGAAAGCTGAAAATCATCAGCGTCAATAATCCGCCCATCCATAAAACGAAATATTCTGAAAAGGTCATGATTCAGTCCATCCTCGCTCTTTTTTCCCGATTCTGCTGGATAAAGAAGGCTAGGTTGCCAACAATGACGAAAAAGATTATTACCAGATGCGCGACGGTTTGAGGTCCCATCAGTCTGACCGCGCGCGAGTTTTCAAGGGTTCTGTATTTCGGATACTCACTTTCGGGGTAGTGTATAACCAAAGCGGCTTCCAACTCTGCCGCGCCTTGCAGTCCTCCCATCAAGCCTAAAAGCTGGGTCGGATAATAGGGATAGAGCAGCGGCGCTTCAACGGCGGTAACGCCGCCGGCGACAGGTATATTGCCCCGGTCGCCGGCGAACTGCACCCACTCTTTCAAGCCCGGCTTGCCCGAACAGACGCCTAAAATCAGATCGAAACTTTTCAGACCATCGATTTTTTCCATCATCGGGAAACTGTTAATATCGATGCCCGCGGCGTCGGTGGTGTACATGCCCTTAAGGTCGGAAAAAATGGCGTTGATTAAGCCTTGATTCCCGGCTTTAAATCCTAACTGGATGTAGTCTATGCCGTAAATTTTCTCCGGGAAATCCGCCTGTATTACTTCTTCGATAGCGACATTCGCCTGAGCTTCGCCGGTGGGCCATAAAGCCATGTAGTAGATCTTATGGTTCTTTATGGCGCACAGCCTCGTCAGCGCGTTTGCCATCGGCTGGTTTTCGGGAACCGTGGATGGACCGTAATCGCAGGACAGCAGAATCTTAGATCCATCGGGCAGCCCGTCGATTTCATCGAATATTCCCTGTACGATTGGAGAAGGTCTGACCGGAATGACCATTTCCGCTAACATCGGAATAATAACGGCTAATGCGATCAGGAGGAAGATAATCCGCCGGTCGATTTTCTGCATCTGTTCGAAAAAGGACTGTTTTTTCGCCATGTTACTTCTCCTGTCCTAAATAGCTGCGTTCGATTCCGAGGATCAATTTCAGCGATGTAGCGATAATGCCTAACGCGATGCCGATCATAATGGCTCGCTGTCCGGCGAGATTGGGCGTTGACATGATCCAGGCTGATAGATTGGGAATATGGAGAAACTGCAGGGGTTCCGGCAGCCAGGACGTCAGGTAGAAGCCCAGCGGAGTCCTGCCGATAAGGATAATAAAAGCTGCGATCAGAAGTACGGTCGCTTCGCGCGTCTTGGCTCTAAAGGCCCGGTAGGACGCTGACGCCACGAAAAACGCCAGCAGCGAAAACATGGTAGCTTGCAGCGGCGTAAAAATAGCGTCATAAATGACTTTTAACCAGGTGCCGTCCGCAATGTAGTTTCCTCTGAACAGCCCCGGTTCGCTGCCTAATTTAAGCAGCCCGATGATGAGCGTAAACAGAAAGGCGACAATCGTCACCATGCTGTAGAATTTATCACGATGGTTTTTGGTAATCCGATCGACGTGCACTTTGACGAGGTTTCCCCCTCCAAGCACAAAAGCGAAGACCGCGATTAAATCGAACCAGATCGAAAACTCGTGGTCGAGACTCGGAAACGGATGGATCGGAATGAAAAACGCCGCCACTAAAGCCGTTCCGATAATGAATGTGATAAATAATGGTATTTCTCGCCGCATGTTTCTCCAGTATTTAGCTTATGTTTTCTTCTGTGAAACTCACCGGTTGCGCCAAACCGGAAAGCCTTAATCTAACTGGTTAATTTTCCAGTATTCACGCCCATCGGGCGATCGGTCGAGGATCTTGTTCATGATAAGCTCCCGCCGCAGTGTCGCCGGATCGCCGAAGGTATGATGCTCTTCTAACAGTTCGTCCACTTCCTTGCCGGCGTATTTTCTATCCATCTCAAAGAATCCGCCGAGCCATTCGACAGCCTTGACTTTCTTTCCGAACTTGCCCGGCAGTTGTTTTAACCTGCCTTCGGCGTCGAAAAATTGTTTTATTTCTTTTGGTATTTCCAAAGCGTCCTCAGTTTTGGGGGGTAAACGATTTTTCTAAGGTTACCGTTTTAAAAGTCTGAAAAATCATTTCTTCAACATTTGTTTTTTCTGAAGCGAACAACACTTCTATAGCTAAAAGGCTGCCATCAAGATCATAGTCTAAGATTAAATCTTCAGTAATCTCTTGAGAATGATCAACCTCCCCATCTCTAAATCGGATGTAAAGAGCGTCCGCTTCTTTTGAATATCGCAATCTCATTTGCCACCTGAATACTTTTTGAACTTTTTCGTTAAATAGACTGTAATTAGTCTATTCTCAACAACAACCACTCTCAATAGTTTTGAATCTACTTTCTTTTGATAAATAAATCTGTCGTTTTTACCTTTTTTAATTTCATCAGGATGTTCTAAGACATCGTTGATCAAAATTCGTGGTATTTTACGGTCTTTCAGTTGGTAAATTATATGATCTGTCCAAATCCAGTCCATTATTTCTTGTTTTGACTCCAATCTTGAGTTGTTCCCGCGTTCTTATTTCCATAGATCTAAATGGAACATAGATAAACACGGATGCAACGGTTATTCACAGATTTTTATCTATCATTCCAACGCAAAACTCATCCGCACCACCGCCGTTACGTCTTTTTCTTTTGTCGAAGTATCATACCTTCCGTAATCTGACACTTCCGTTGAATGACGGGCGGTCACTTGAAAAACGCCCATTTTTGCGCTTTTTAGTGGGAGGATTGATTCAAATTTGGCTAAATACAAGATTTTCTACTGAAAAATTCTTGAACGCTTGTTTTATGTCTATCCGTTTGGATGCATCTAAGATCTCAATCCCAGCCAGTTTACCATCAGCATCGAAATCGAAATTTATTCCCTCAGCAACATGAACATTTTTAACGGTGGCGTCTAAAAACATTATGTACAATGCATCGACTTCAGTATCGTATGTTACTTTCATGACAACCTCAAAAAAAGTATGTATAAACAGTTACGACGACGATTGTTTCTTCATCGACAAAAATTGGTCTAACCTGCTTTATCTTATAATACTTGCCGTTCCAATAATCATTGTAGTCGAAACTGAATCTGCATTCGAGTCTATTTCCTTCTAATAAATGCCATTCTGTATTTTCAATAGCAGTTTTGATTTCATTTAAGCAAGTCCCGCGTCGCGTCATTTGAAATTCTGCGTGACATGATAGTTTTATTGGTTTCATAGAAGTTAATTATTTTTGTTTTAATTCAGTCTATCATTCCAACGCAAAACTCATCCGCACCACCGCCGTTACGTCTTTATCTTTTGTCGAAGTATCATACCTTCCGTAATCCGACACTTCCGTTGAATGACGGGCGGTCACTTGAAAAACGCCCA
>CAZWOY010000188.1:0-7475 GCA_964635255.1 uncultured bacterium | reverse complement strand
GGTACGCGCTGAAGCGCGCACTCAATGCGATTATTCCAAGATTCTATTTTCCCAGTAAAGAGAATATCGAACAGGAGTGTTCGACCTACTTGTTGGACAGGAGTGTCCGACTTACAGATATTTTGAAAAAAATTTGTTTACATACATACGGACTTTTTCGATGAATTCGACGAACTTACTGAGACAATCTTCATTCATCCTGCTGGCATTTATTATCGTATTTGCCGGCGTTGCGCCGGTGCAGGCAAGTTGGGACGATTCCACGTACCATCATTATGATGAGATCCTGCCGGAACTGATCCATCTGCGGGACAGTCTGCGAGCTGAAGGTTTGAATTATATTCGAATCGACACGATTGGTTATTCGCAGCAGATGAATCTGCCGTTTTGGGCGATCTATATTTCGGACGATGTGGACGTCACTTACCCGGATCGTCCGCCTCGTCCAGCAGTTGTTTTTAACGGAACGCTTCACGCCGAAGAAATCCTTGGCACAGAATACATCATGTGGCTCTGCCGTAAAATGATGGACAGATCCCGGATGGTGCGAGAATGGAGGCGTAAGGTGGACACCTATCTGCTTCCGGTTACAAATCCAGAAGGAATGCGTATTGTTTTTTCCTTGGATAATACCTATCGCAAAAACATGCGGGACAATATCGGCGACGGTCTGTTCAGATACAAAGTCGGCTGGGGCGGCGATTCGAGCGGGGTCGATATCAACCGCAACTTCCCGATCTTCTGGACGCATGGCACAGGCTTGTTCGTGTTGGGCGACAACGAGTTTTACGACTACTACCGCGGTCCGGCTCCGGCGAGCGAGTCTGAGACAAGAGCTTTAATCGATCTGGTAGAGCGCGTCAGACCGCTGTATTCCCTGACAATTCACAGTTCGCGAACCGGCAAGGTGGCTGAGCAGGTAATCTATCCCTGGGGCTGGGGCAAAGGATCTGATATGAAACGCCCTCCGGATTATCAGTTTCTCGATGATATGGCGAACGAAATCGCCCTGCGCTGCAAGAGATTCGGCAGACCAAATTCGACTTATGCAACTGTTCGAGTCGGACATCCCCGCGGCGATGCAGAGACATTTTACTACTATACCTACGGTTCTTATGCAATCCGCGTAGAGATAGGCCAAAAAGAAGAAGGCATGCAGCCGAATTCAGCGGGAATTTATCAGATTATCAGCGACGTTACGCTCGGATTCGAGTGGATGCTGAACAGCGCCGCCGGTTTGTCTTCCGACGATCATGGCGATATTGTCCGAAGCCGTCTGGATATTCAAGTTACCGACGCGGCGACCGGCGATCCGCTTTCTGCGCGTTTAAAACTTGATTCCCGTTCGATGCCGGTTATACCATATCGATACACGAATCCGCGCGACGGCATGTATTACTGGATGATAAGCCAGTCGCTGCGGGATACGCTCAGAGTCAGCAAATTCGGATACGAACCTTTTAATCTGCAGGTGCGCGGCAACCGCGAGCCTTCGCTAATTAACGTCCAGATGACCAAACTGCCGCGGCATAACGTAAATATCAGCGCCCATTATAACGGCGCGCCCATCGCCGAACCGGTCTATCTGAAAATCGCCAATTACGATACGACCTGGTCAACCGCAATGCAGAACGGTTCGATTCAGTTGGAACTGCCGGAAAATAACTATACGATGACGTTTTATGCCGGCAATAAATACATGCCGCGCATTGTCGATATTCCGGTCAACGACGCCGATTCGACCTGGATGTGGGACATAGAGCTTACCAGGGCTAACGTATTGCTGGCTCAGACTTTCGATGACGCCAACGTCATTTTCACAAGCGATAACCAGAAAAATCTCGCTCGCAAAGATTCATTGGTCAGGTGGGATTTGGCGACCGACGTTTTCCATTCGCCGCCGCGCTGCCTGACCGATTCGCGAAAAGGTTCTTCGCCTATTTTAGAGGATGGCTGGGCTGCGCCGTACAATGCCATCGAACAATCGTTCGACCTGTCGGACGCTGAATCCGCGGCGCTTGTCTATTATTTAAACGCCGCCCTCGAACCGGGTCATGATTCGCTGTGGGTCGAGTTTTCAACGGGCGGAGCTTTGGGCTCCGATCCGCATACCTGGGAATGGACTCATGTTGGAAAGTCACATCAGGATTTTACCTTTATGAAATGGCGGGACCGGGAACTGATGAAAACTCTCGAAAACCGTCCCTGGAACGCGCCTCCGGTGAATTTCATGAATTATCATGATTGGGAGCGGGTGGTTATTATCGTGCCGGATGAGTTTCTCGGGCAATCGAACGTACATTTCCGGTTCCACATGAGTACCGACTACTTCCTGCAGGAAGACGGCGTGTATATCGACGACGTTTACCTGCTGGCTTCGGGAGCAAATCTGCCTCAGGTTCAAACCGGAGATTTAGTCCCGAGCGAGTTCGCTATCGAAGAGATTTATCCCAATCCATTCAACAGCGCTTTAAATGTAAAAGTCCGTATTTCGCAGCAAAGCGATTTGGACGTTTCGCTGTACAATGTCGAAGGCAGGATGGTTGTGACCGGCGTGCAAGGCGCTTTCAAAGCCGGCGAACATACTTTCACTATCGACGCCGGCGGTATTCCATCGGGATTGTACATACTCCGCGCTGACTCGAAATTAGGCGCGAAATTTAGAAAAGTTATGCTGTTAAAGTAATGATTGGATATTTTAGCCAATTTACACAAAACCTTTGACCTAAGAGTTAAACCGGGAAAACGATGTTCAAGCGATTTTTAAATACATTTGCGATTTTAACCGTTCTATTCCTTTTAATTGGATCGTCCGCGGCTTATGCCGAAAGGCTTCCGATTAATTTCACGCCGCATTTCGGCGCTTCGACGCCGCTCGGCGATCAAGCCGATAAATGGCAGACCGGCTGGACAATCTCGTTCGACGGCGAATGGGAGCGACCGAGCAATCTGACTTTCGGCGGTCAGATATCGTTTCACCGCTGGCTGCCTAATTTCGAGGAATTGCTCAACTTGGATTCCGATGAAATCAGAGTCGAACGCGAGGATGGCTGGCGTTCGATGATCGGGCTTAATGGCTTTGCGAGATACTATTTCCCCAAAGTCCGGTCGGATAATTTCTCAATATCCATCGACGGCGGGCTGGGACTGCAGTATATCGAATCTGCGAGAGTTGACGTCCGCGGCTTTTATGACGTCGGCGAAACGGCGGTGAACAGCTTTTACACTCAGGAGCCTAAGTCCGAATTCGCTCCGGACGCCATGGCGCGGCTGAATTTCCTGCTGTTGAAGCGCATCAGTCCTTCGATTCAATATCAGCATACGTTTACGTCGGACGAAAGCCTGAGCGCCGTCATTTTCTCGCTGGGACTGTTAGCCAATTAACGGCATATAATTATGCTGTCGTCCGGATTCGATGACCGGCATTGGATGAAAATGGCGCTTTCCGAAGCCGCTAAGGCTCTGGAGCGCGACGAGGTTCCGGTCGGAGCAATCGTAGTCAGGAACGGCTTGCTGTTAGGACGAGGCTTCAATCAAATGCTCAGCCTGAACGATCCCACCGCGCATGCGGAGATGATCGCGATTACGGCGGCTTGCGAGAAAACAGGCGAGATAAGGCTGGATGGCGCGGATATTTTCGTAACCTTAGAGCCATGCTCGATGTGCGCCGGAGCCTTGGTTCTCGCGCGCATCAAGCGTTTATTTTACGCAGCTGTCGATGAGAAAACCGGAGCCTGCGGTTCTGTGTTCGACATTGTCCGCGAACCGCGACTGAACCACCAGGTCGAGGTGTATTCCGGTTTTTACGCCGGCGAATCGAAGAGCCTGCTGCAGGAATTCTTCAGACGGCAGCGGGAGAAAAGGAGATAGCGTTAGTGTGAGGTTCGCTGGAATGACCGCGATGTCCTGTCCCACTGAAATTAAGCGCTATTTTCCCAGGAATTATTCATGAAGCAAGCTTCGCCACGCAACATGATAATAGGAACACAACCCCCCTGTATCCCCCCTTCAGATAGAAGGGGGGAGGTTGGGCAGTCTATTTTACAGAGATATTCAATTTGACAAACCCAATCCGCCAAAAAATAACCAATATAGTCGTCATATTACTCGCTTTTTCGCTCCCTCTGTCGCTCTTAGCCGTCAATGTTTTTCTCGCCGTTTCTCTGCTCCTGGTTATATGGCGGTGGATTGAAGATAAATCGGCATTCAAAGAGACGTTCACCGGCGCAACTATCCCGATATTAGTCTATCTGACGCTTTTAACGGTCTCCATTCTCCTCACCAAGTATGAAATGCGCTTTGCGGACTTTTTCGAGGATAAATGGGTCATCGCCTGCTACCTGCCGGCTTTTCTGCTGGTCAGGGATGAAGAAACGCTAAAGAAAGTCATCATCGCTCAGATCATCGCCGGAACGATTGCCGCTTTGTATGCAACTTTTCAGTTTTTCTTCGGCTACGATTTTCTGGACAGCCGCCATTTGGAGGAAATCGCTTCCGGCTACATGGCGGTCAGCGTCTTCACGCACCATTTGACTTACGGCGGCGTGTCGCTGATCGTGTTTATAATTGCACTGGCGCAACTGCTGTTTAACCCGCATCTGCGTAGAGTTATATACATTATCGCAGCCGTTCTGATGGGATTCGGCTTATTTGCCAGCTACGCCCGCAGCGCGGTACTCGGGCTTTGCGGAGCATTGTTTGTCATTGTACTGACGGCGGAGAAAAAAATCAGGCGAATCTTAATTTTAGCGTCGATAGCCGGATTGATAATCGCCGTAGTCGCACTCCCCGGATTTACCGGACGGTTTACGAATATATTCAGTTCCGGCGAAAGCGACGAAAGTCCGCGGATTAGGCTATGGCAGAGTTCGGTCGAAATTATCAAAGATCATCCGATATTGGGAATCGGACCTGATAATTTCGGTATTGTCTTTCCGGAATATAAAATCCCCGGCAGATACCACAGCGTCTGCCATCCGCACTGCGATGGGCTATCCGCAGCCATCGATGGAGGCTTGCTTTCACTGGCGGCGTTTCTATCGATATGGGCTGTATTCTTCATAAAAAGCGCCAGGAATCTGAAAACGGCAAACGACGACAGATTTATCAAATCGTCGATCATATCCGGCATGTCCATAGCCGCAGGAATCTTGATCGCCGGACTATTCCAGAACTACCTGACCGACGCGGAGGTGGCGAATCTTGTCTGGTTTAATGTGGGGCTGGGTTTGGCGGCGGCCAACCTCAAACTGCCGGCAACTGTCGATAGTTGACGGCAGTTTAAGATAAAAATTGCCGCAGGAAAAAATCCTAAAAAAATCACAAATCGTATCTGATTTATATAAAATAAGTTAACCATACTCCTGGTGACAAACATGTTTTCTATATTTTTGTATTACAGTACGTTGCAAATATCTGCGTCAAACGTCGAAAATAATGGCAGAACCCGGAATGCATTCGCTTCCGGGCTACGACTACTGAGACCCTTTTGGCAATGAACATTCGTAGTATAAACATGGCTTGATAAACAAGCCATGGCACACATCAGATCGGTCTGATACGGTTGGGGCGTGAATGATGTGAACGATTTTGAGTATGTATTAGGTTTCCCATGTAGGGCGGGATATTATACCGCCGGAGGATACCAATTGCGAAAAACCGGCGGGATAAGATCCCGCCCTACATTGTATGCCTGCATGGAATGAGGAAACTTGAATCCCTTAGAATTTCCCGATCCGGTTTAACACCATCAGCCGGATTTCGGTCATGTCTTCCATTGCGTATTTCACGCCCTCGCGTCCCAGTCCGCTGTCCTTGACGCCTCCGTAGGGCATGCTGTCCACGCGGAAGGAGGGGACGTCGTTGATGACTACTCCGCCGGCTTCGATTTCGTTCCAGGCGTAAAAAGCGTTGTCCATGTTTTTGGTGAAAACTCCCGCCTGCAACCCGTAGCGGCTGTTATTCACGCGGGCGGCGGCGTCTTTGAAATCGGAATATTTTTCGACGGCGGCGACCGGTCCGAAGATTTCATGGCTGCTGGCTTTGTCGTTCGGATCGACGTTTTCCAGCAAAGTCGCCTCGATTAGACTGCCGTCGCGCTTGCCGCCGGTGAGCAATTTTGCGCCATGATCCAGCGCTTCTTGAATCCAGCTTTCGATGCGCTTGGCGTCGTCGAGGCTGATTATCGGTCCCAGAAACGTCTCTTCATCCAGCGGATCTCCGATTTTAAGCCGGATTGCGGCTTCGATCAGCTTGGAGCGGAATTCATCGTAAATGTCTTCATGGATGTAAATCCTCTGAACGCTGATGCAGGACTGCCCCGATTGATAGAAAGCGCCGAAGATTATCCGCTGCACCGCAAAGTCCATATCAACGTCTTTATCGACAATGCAGCCCGCGTTGCCGCCCAGTTCCATGATGACCTTTTTCTTGCCGGCTTTGGCTTTCAACGCCCAGCCGACTTCGGACGAACCGGTGAAGGACAGGAATTTCAACCGTTCGTCGGTAGTGAACAATTCCGCGCCTTCTCGCGGACAAGGCAGAATGCTGAACGCGCCTTTAGGCAGGTCGGTTTCAGCAAGCGTCTCGCCGATCAGCAACGCTCCAATCGGCGTGTAGGAAGCGGGTTTCAGCACGAAAGGGCAGCCGACCGCTATCGCCGGAGCGACTTTGTGAGCGGCTAAGTTCAAGGGAAAGTTGAACGGGCTGATAAACGAGCAAGGTCCGATGGGAACGCGTTTTGTGATCGCTTCATAGCCGGCGGCGCGCGCGGATATATCGAGCGGCATGTATTCGCCTCCGAACCGCACCGCTTCTTCCGCCGCGATTCTAAACGTATCGATAAGCCGCGTTACTTCGCCTCGCGCGTCTCGTATCGGCTTGCCCGCTTCGAGGCACAGCGCTTGCGCGAGTTCTTCGAAGCGTTCTTTAAATCTGTTCACGCAGTAATGAAGAACTTCGGCTTTATGATAAGACGGCAGCCGGCGCATTTCGTCCCGGGCTTTTACCGTCCATTCGATAGCTTTATCGATAGTTTCCGGTTTCGCCAAAGACACTTCGGAAACTAATTCGCCGTTGAATTTATTATTAACCTTGAGATCGAAATTAGCCTGTACAGGCTCGTTTGCAAGGTAGTAAGGGTATTGTTTTTTCAGCATATTTCACTCCATTTTGCTACACTTTCATTATAACGCATAAAAGCTCGACCTACAAGCGAGGGAGGCAGTTTTTTATAGCAGGGGGGTGCGGATCGGCTTTATTTACAGTGCTTGGATCCCCCCAGCCCCCTTAAAAAGGGGGAGAAGGGTTACTTTAGATTAATAGGGGGAGAAAGGTCAGTTAAGATTACTAGAGAAAAGAAAGGTCAATTCGGATTAATAGAGAAAAGAAAGATCAATTTAGATTACTACTATGTGCATTTAATAGTGTACAACCGGCTTGAAGCGAATAAGCCGCAACTCGTTCCCACGCTCCAG
>CAZWOY010000187.1:138-7550 GCA_964635255.1 uncultured bacterium | reverse complement strand
GAACGCATTGGCAGGCAGGAACGCATTGGCAGGCAGGAACGCATTGGCAGGCAGGGACGCATTGGCAGGCAGGGACGCATTGGCAGGCAGGGACGCATTGGCAGGCAGGAACGCATTGGCAGGCAGGGACGCATTGGCAGGCAGGGACGCATTGGCAGGCAGGGACGCCTGCCCTACCAGAGAAGAGCGCTTGGCGAAGCTCGCTTCATGAGCAATTCCTGTTAAACTTAATCGACGGGAGAACCGATCGATCGTATGGATCGCGACGAAAAAATTTTTACGCTGAAAGCCCGCAAAAGAAATGTTATGGAGTATTTGCAAAAAGACCAGGGGCTGAAGCTTTTAGGCGGTATGGCGCTCGATAGCGCGGCGTCTGTCGCCGATCATATTTTGATGTTGCCCAAAATTAATCGCTTTTATTACGGCGTTAAATGGGACTCAAATGGTAAATCTTTCACTCAGCGCGTGTTGGATGAACTCAACGTCCAGTTTCAGGTTTTCCCGGAAGATATGAAACGTATTCCCGCCAAAGGTCCCGTCGTCGTTGTCGCTAATCATCCGTTTGGGATGATCGAAGCGATTGGGTTGCATGTCATTCTCAGCTCGGTGCGTTCCGACGTCAAATTTATAGCGAACGATTATTTAGACAAGATCCCGGAAATTGCAGAGTTTTGTTTTTTGGTCGATCCGTTTGGTTCAAAAGAATCGCCGCACGCCAACATCAAGCCAATGAAGGAGGCTATCCGCTGGCTTAGGAGCGGAGGCATGATCGTTATCTTTCCCGCAGGCGAAGTAGCCAGTTTTAACATGCGATACCGCAGGATAACGGATCCGGAATGGAGTCATCATGCCGCGCGTCTGATTCGGTTAACGCAAGCCGACGCGCTGCCGGTTTTCTTCAAAGGCGCCAACAGCCCGATTTTCCATCTCAGCGGAATGATTCATCCGCGATTAAGGACGGCGCTGCTCCCCTACGAGTTTCTTAATAAGCGCGGGAAAAAACCGCATGTTGTTATCGGCAATCCCATTCCGAACCGAAAATTGACCGTTTTCGGAGACGACGCCAAATTAATCGCGCATCTCAGAAATAGAACTTACTTTCAGGAAAACCGGATCATCAGAAAGATGCATCCCGTTCTCGTCTTTCCTAAAAAAGCCGCTAAACAAGAATCGCTTGGAGCGAATGTCCCCGTTGATGTTCTTGCTAATGAAATTGATAATTTACCCCTGGAGCAAAAACTGGTTGAAGCCAGAGGTTTATCTGTTTTTCATGCGACCGAAAGGCAAGCGCCTTCAATAGTGAAAGAAATAGGAAGACTTCGCGAGATTACGTTCAGGAAAGTCGGAGAGGGGAGCGGAAAGAGTTACGATCTGGATGAGTACGATACATATTACGAACATCTGTTCATCTGGAATCCTGAAAAACAGGAACTAGTCGGAGCGTATCGATTTGGCAAGGCGGACGAAATACTACATAAATACGGCAGGAAAGGATTATATACAACCACTTTGTTCAGATTTAATCCGGGAATTTTTGAGCTTCTGGGCGACGCTTTGGAGTTGGGAAGGTCATTCGTCAGACCTGAATACCAGAGAACCGGCGCAGCGCTGCCATTATTATGGAAGGGCGTCGGCGGCTACGTTGTCAGAAATCCAAAATACAAATATCTTTTCGGACCTGTCAGCATCAGCAACGAATACCAAACCAAATCCCACCAGCTTATAGTCCGGTTTCTGAAGCAAAATTGCTATTCGAGAGAGATTTCTAAGTTGGTCAAGAGCAGGAAGCCATATCGATCGAATATCTTTAATCAGTTAAAAGACAAGAAACAGTTTCTCAAAATTTTAGAAGATGTAGAGGATTTATCGGCTTTTATCACCGATCTTGAGAACGACGGCAAGGGCATTCCGATCCTGTTAAAGGAATACCTTAAGTTAGGCGGAAAACTCCTTGGCTTCAACGTAGATAGAAAATTCAGCAATGTAATCGACGGCTTGATATTAGTCGATCTGACGCAGACGGATCGGAGAATTTTGGATCGGTATATGAAGAAGGAAGGGGCGGAGGGGTTTTTGAGGTTTCATGGGTAGCGCTGCACGATTGAATAATATTGGCATCCTATTCAGCCGGATTTTCTTTTTTGGGATGAAACTTCAGACGCTCAACCTCTAAATCCAGAGCCACAGCTAACTTGGCAATGGTCTTAAGCGTCATATTCGAACCATCGTTCAGTATCTTTGAAACGTAAGCCTGGCTTTTACCGATCCGTCTTGCCAATTCTGTTTGCGGGTCTTGTTACTCCTCTATCTCATTCGAAATATGAATTTCTTTCGCTTTTCAGGATGAAAAAACAAAATATCCTGATATGCTTTGACCAAATTTAAAAACAGAATATTTGGAGATTTTCGTTAATTTACCCTTCCTTAGGCCCCGCCATCAAAATCGACAACGCCAGCGAATAGAGTATATTCTGCGGACTTTCGCTCCTTGACGTCAGGACTACCGGGAACGGCAGTCCGATGATCGTGCTGGCGGAATTGCCGCCGCATAGGGTAATCAGCGACTTGAACAATAGATTGCCGATGCCGAGGTTGTTGACGATCAGGATATCGGCTTTGCCAGCGACGCTGCTGGCGATTTTCTTTTTCTTGACCGATTCGGGGTTAATCGCTAAATCCAAAGACAAGGGTCCATCGACCTGAATGCCTTTCGGGAACTGACCGCGCTCGCACATTTTGGCGATAACGGCTTCCTCAAGCGAAACCGGCATTCCCGGCGATACAGATTCGACGGCGGCTAACAACGCTACTTTTGGCTCTGAAATGCCAAGGAAATAGGCGAATTCGATTACCGATTGGATATGAAGCAGCCGCTTCGGGAGGTCGGCGTTTACAATGACGGCGCAGTCCGACACCAACAGCAGCCGGTCCAGTTTTTCGATTTTTGTGACGACGACGTTCGTCCACAGCTTGCCTGGTTTTTTCAATTTCAGGTCTTTGTCGAGCAGCGCCGTTAAAAATTCCCGCGCTAAAAGCTTGCCGCGCATCAGGATATCGGATTCGCCGTTTTTTACATGGTTAGCGGCAATTTTAGTCGCCTGCGTGAAATCCTTTTCCCGAATGATCTGCCAGCCTTCGGTCTTGAGACCCAACTCATAAAACGACTTTCGTATATGACCGTCATGCCCGACCAGAATCGGTTCGACCAATCCTTTTTCTTTGCCCAGAGCCAGTCCGCCCAAGCCCATGATGTCTTCGCCGGCGGCGACGGCGATTTTGTATGGTCCGTATTGATCGACGAGTTTTTGCGCCTTATCGCAGATTTCATCCAGCGATCTGATCTGTTTATCTGTTTTGTATTTCCAGCCCATTTGCTACCTCGTGTGAATGTAGTGTGCGACGACGACGGCTAAAGCTATGGAAGCGAGTTTATTGAAAGCGTTATCGGCGCGCGAGACCAGAGCGATCGGCACGTTTGCGCCGATGATAACGCCCCCGAATCCGGCTCCGCCGAACTGTATCAGCGATTTCGCCAGAATATTGCCCTCTTCGATCGATCCGACCAGGACGATATCCGCCTGTCCCGCTACGGGGCTGTCGATTCGTTGATACTTTGCGGCAAGTTTCCAGACGGCGGTGTCGAAGCTCATCGGACCGTCGATAATACACTTGCGTATCTGACCGCGTTCCGACATCTTCGACAGCGCCGCGGCTTGGAAAGTTTCAGGAAAAGCCTCGACAACGTGGTCGATAGGCGTCAGAACGGCGACCTTCGGCTTAGGAATTCCCAGCGCCCAACCGACGAGCACGGCGTTACGAATAATCTCGACTTTCTGGCTGAATGTGGGAGTGATAACCATTCCACCATCGGTCAACCCGAGCAATTTCGGATATTTCTGCGGGGAAAGTATGGCTGTGTGCGACAGCAGGCCTTTCCTGCGCAAGCCGAATTCTTTCCTCAACACGTTCCTTAACAGAGTTCCGGTACTGAGTATCCCTTTTAGAATGACATTGGCTTCGCCTTGCGAAGCCGCTATTGCAGCCCGTTCGCCGGACTCTTCATCGTTCTCCGTACCGATAATATTAAAGTCTTTTGGATTGGCATTGTATTTTTCCAAAAGTTCGCAAATGGCTGTTTCGTTTCCGATCAGTAACGATTCGGCAATGCCTTCTTTATGTGAATTTACCGCCGCTTCTATGACGGCGTCGTCATGCGCCGCGGCAACTGCGACTTTGTATGGCTCGCCTTCGCTGCTTATCTCTCGCGCCCGGTCGATAATATCCCGGAGCGAGAGCAATAACGGTAGCTCTCTCTCTCTTGGCGACACGTTTTTTTCCTTGACTAATTGTAATGACGTCTTGATGTTTCCGCTAACAAATATACACGCTTAACTTTTTATGTGCAAACGAAAACGCCTAACTATATTGTTACGAATAAAGTTTGAATAATTTTTAGCCTGTCTGTTTATTCTTTAATGGTTTCGATTTTATTAAAATAAGCCTATTTTTCAGTATTACTGCTATGTGCATAAAATAGTCGCCGTCTCACGGAATCCGCTTGATGAGGAATACTATGCAATATCAAGATGTTAGGAGATTGCTTAGTCTGCTAAAGGCAGACTCGCAATGACACTTTTTCAGGCACGTAGTATTATGCTGATTGCGTACGTAATGACTGCGTACGGAACGTTATTTTTGCAGGAATAACCTTCGAGATAATACATACAAACTTGCAAACTTGAAAACTTGAAAACTTGCAAACTTGAAAACTAAAAAGAGCAAGAACCGGGAGAAAAAATGACCAAGGTTAAATTCAGAACCCTGTTTGGCGTTTTCTTTTTAAGCCTTTCGCTGTTGGTGTTCGAGTTGGTTCTGACGCGCGTTTATTCGGCGACGCTGTTTTATCACTTCGCCTTCATGGCGATATCGGTCGCAATGTTAGGTTTGTCGGCGGCGGCTTTAGCCGTGCATTTTTACAAAGACAGGTTTCAGGCGGAAAACAAATCGGTCTGGACCGTCAGATTCTGCATTCTTTACGGTGTTTCGATTTTTGCAGCAACCTGGATAGTGTTTCTGATACCTGTCAACGCCTATCTCGCTCCCAATCAGATCGCCGGGAAATTGGTTCTGATATACGCGCTTTCAGCTTTGCCGTTCTTCTTCGCCGGTTTGGTTATCAGCGGGTTGTTTGCGAATTTTTATGAGAATATCGGCAGGCTGTACGCTTATGATCTGATCGGCGCCGGAGTCGGGGCTGTGCTGGTAATACCGCTGATCAACCTTGCCGGCGGCGAAGCCGCGGTTCTGTTTGTAGTCTCATTCGCATTCATTTCCGCCTGGCTGTTCGCCGAAAGAAACTGGAAAATTCCGCTGGCGCTGTTCATAATCGCGCTGCTGATGGGCTTTACGAACGAACAGTTCGGATGGCTGCGGATTCAATATACCAAAGGGCAGTCTCTAAAATCTCTGGACGTCGAATATAACGAATGGAATTCCTATTCGCGCATAATGGTTATTCCGTTCAAACCCGGCAGCGAAGCGGCATATACGTGGTGTCCCTCGCCTAATTACCCTCTTCCGATAATGAAAACATACAGCGTAATGATCGACGATGGGGCTTCATCGCCGATATTGCCGTTCGACGGCAAGAATCTGAAGCCGGTGGAATATCTGAAATACGACTTGACCTCGCTGAGCCACCGGCTTAACGGCGACGGCAGAACGCTGATTATCGGCAGCGGGGGCGGAAGGGACGTCTTGACCGGGTTGTTGTTCGGAGCCGAAAGTATCGACGCTGTGGATATCAATCCGCTTATATTCGAAGCCATGAACACGAAAATGGCTGAATTTGCCGGCAACATTTACCGTCATCCTAAAGTCGAGTGGTATGCTGAAGAGGGAAGAGCCTTTGCGCGGCGCCATGAGAACGCTTACGACCTGATACAGATCGCGATGATCGACACCTGGGCGGCGACCACGGCGGGAGCCTACAGTCTGTCCGAGAATACTCTGTACACCGTCGAGGCTTTTCAGGATAATATGCGCGCTCTGAAACCCGGCGGGATGTTCAGCTTCACGCGCTTCTTTTTCATCCCGCCCCGGCAGGCTTTGAGGCTGGTTTCGATTTTTCTGGAAGCCGCCGAGCGGGAGGGGGTCGAAGAGCCGGGGAAATGCATTTTAGCCGGCATGTATGAAAGTCTCTGCACGATTGTCTTTAAAAACGAACCGTTTACTCAGCAGGAGATAATACGCTTCAAAGCCGATCTTAAAGATCTTGGCTTTCATCTTGTTTATGCGCCCGATGAACCCGCCGATCCATTCTTCGCTAAACTGGTCGAGATGGACAATAAACAGAAATTTTACGATTGGTTTCCCTATAATGTGACTCCGCCGACCGATGACGAGCCTTTCTTTTTTAATATGTTGAAATTAAAGGACATAATGAAAGTATTCGAAATGCGGGAAGGGCAGATGTTCAATTATTACGCAACCTATACGTTAGCGGTCTTGCTCATAATATCGGTCGCATTCACATTGCTGGTCTTGATTGCGCCAACACTCGTCAAGACCGGGACATATAACTTTACGGGAGACAAGAAAGCGCTGCTGATTTATTTTATCCTGATCGGATTGGCGTATATAATGATAGAGGTGGCGCTGCTGCAAAGATTTGTGTTGCTGTTGGAACATCCCGCTTACGCCGCGAGCGGAGTGATCGCCGGTTTATTGGTGGCGAGCGGTCTGGGGAGCATGGCGTTCGGCAGGTACAAACCGAAGTTCAAAATGGTCGTCCGCGCGGGTTTCGGTTTGATCGCGCTTTTTATGCTTATCCACATCCTCTTCGGCTGGGATATTATTCAAGGCGTTATTCACTTATCGACGCCGCTGAAAATCCTGATATCGATGTTTTTGATCCTGCCGCTCGGATTTGCGATGGGTTTTCCGCTGCCCGCAGGCTTATCGCGAGCGGGGGATGGGAAGAGCAACTATGTTGCCTGGTGCTGGGCGCTCAATGGATCCGCGAGCGTAATCGCTTCGACGCTTGCGATTGCGTTGGCGATGAACAACGGCTTTACGTTTGTGTTAGCGGTGGGATTAGGAGCTTATGCGCTTTCGTTTGTGTTATTTGAAGTATTTGTTTTAAAGAGAGTTGCTGTTGATTAGTCAACAAAGAGAGCTTGCAGACGCCCTCGTCTGCAAGCTTTTGGTATGTAGTAGGAGCGTTGTGCTTGCAGACGCCCACGTCTGCAAGCTTTTGGTATGTAGTAGGAGCGTTGTGCTTGCAGACGCCCCCGTCTGCAAGCTTTTGGTATGCAATAGGAGCGTTGTGCTTGCAGACGTGGGCGTCTGCAAGCTCTTGGTATGTAGTAGGAGCGTTGTGCTTGCAGACGCCCCCGTCTGCAAGCTTTTGG
>CAZWOY010000186.1:0-7551 GCA_964635255.1 uncultured bacterium | reverse complement strand
ATAGCGCGAGAACCGGCCTGGATTCCAGCTTTCGCTGGAATGACTGCCCGTGGGCGAAATACTGCCCTTAGGCAAAATCTGAAACGCTGCCCATGGGCAAAATGTCGAACAAGAGTGTTCGTTCCACTTTAGGCTTAACCTCGCAATAGGTTTCCGATCCACTCTATACTGGGCTTTATCACCGAACATACGCAATCCTGCCTATCCCTTCCGCTCGATTGCCCTCGTCGTCGGTCGCTTTTACTTTGTATATATAGACTCCGTTTCCAATTGTCCGTCCAGAATTGTCGCGAGCGTTCCAGACGGCGTCAGTCACAATTCCCGGACGGCTGGCGAAGCCGTTGTGCGACCAGATTTTTACGCCGTTTACCGTGAAAATCCGAATCTCGTAATCGACCGGTTTGTTGGTTGCGAAAGTCAATTGTGTCGTTTCGTTAAACGGATTGGGATAATTCAAGATCCGGTCGATGATTAAATCGCCATTATCCTGAATCACCTCAACTTCTATTTCTTTTATTGCAAAATTATTAAAGCTGTCCCAGGCGATCACTTCCAGATTGTGTTTGCCGGCTGTTAACGGTCCGATTTCTTTCTCAAGACTGCCGGCTGTATAGCTGTTCAGATGGTAGCTGAAGTTTTCCGTCAAGTCCAGCGGCGCCGCTCCATCGATGCTGACGCTTATCCCATGCCCCATTCTTTTTGTCAGATTGAGTCCCGAAGAATCCTGCACGTCCACAATCAAAACCGGTTCGCTGCCGATTTTATCGCCGGTTCTGTAGCCTCTATGGTCAAAGAAAATGTCGATTTCAGGCGGAACGGCGTCGGACACGTCTAAAGCCGATTCGGCGAACTGAACGGAATCGATAACCATCACGCCGTCGATTTCTCCGTTATGATAATATCCGATCATCCTGCCGCGTTCGCCTCCCATGGTCACGTCCAGCGGAACGACAAACTGACCGTCTATGGAACCGTTTTCGACGTTGAACATGCCCCGGTAAACAAGTGAGCCGGGCATTTTATAATGCAGCGGTCTGGTTTGTTCACCGTCGTTATTGTACCATTTGATGACATATACGCGGTCGATTTCCGTATCCTGAACCAGGAATTCGAACTCACCGGAAAAATCAGGCATAAGCCGCCCCTGTTCATCCTTCACGACTCCCTGAATTGAGGACAACGCCAGCGGTCTTAACGGATAAGGTTCCGGCATTTGCAATTCACCGGTCAGACGTGGATTGGCTAAATAAATCGTAGGCTCGCCCAATAAATGATATGTAGGTCCAAGCTGAATGCGCGCCTGATTTTTCGCTCTCGCCAATGCTTCAGCAATGGTCGGGCGATCCGCTCCGAATAGTATGCCAAAGAAATTGCGCGCTAAATTGGAATTTGAAAAAGCATAAGTTAATCGCGTCGAAGCAACCGCTCCAATCGCGCCTCCATCCCGCATCGCCAGCAGCTGTTCGGGAAAACTCTGCGCCGACGGTTCGTCCCAATACGCCCAGTCGCAGGTGAAAGCTACGAACAGCGGCGTCCGTTTCGATCTCTCGATTCGGGGAAGATCGCGAGATTGCACAAAAACATGTTCGTGCGCCCAAAGCGTCGGATTGCCATGCCCCATATAGTTAACCAGCAGTGTTCCACGATTGATATTCTCTATTAAGTCATCGCCGGATTGAGGTTTTTCACGTCCCAGCTCACGATCGTATTCTGTCAGATATATTTTTACCTTATCGATAGAGCTTGGGAGGTAGATATTGCTCAACTCTTCCTGAACGATAATGTGTTCGTCTTCAGTATTGGTCGATTCTCCTACTTCATCGTCCGCTACAAGCGTCACGCGGTTGCGCCAGGTTCCGAATTCAGGTTCTTCGACATAGGCGAGGACTTTTTCAATCATCGAGTTGAGTTCATAAGAATTTTTAGCCGTGAACCGGCTGTGAATCAATTCCGGCAGGAAACCGCTGTAATCCGAATAATTAAAATCGACAAACCAGTCGTCGGTGCATCTCGAGGATCCCAAATCTTCATAGGGCGGAACGAAGTTTTGCGTTTCGGCTCTGCCGACGTCCCGGTAGTTGTAATCGCCGTCGCCGCAGAAAAGAACATAATCCGGCGCTTTTTCCCAGTAATTGACTGTGTAGTGCAGGAAATTCCTGATCGCCGCCGGATCGAGCAACCCGCCGGAAAAGCGGTTGTATATTTCGGACAACCTTACACGAGCCGCTCGCAGCGGCGGTTCCCGTCTTCCATAGAATTCCATTAAAGGCTCAAGGACTTCCCAATATCCATCGGGCGTAATGAGTGCAATATCGATTCGATTGCTTTGCGACCAGAGATCGCCGAGGTCTCTCTCCGGCGGGAAATACTCCGTAAAGCTGGACTGTACGGGCTTAAATCGATTCGTATTCGTTAGAATGTATCTGTTTGGCTCTGCTGGATCGGTGTGGACAGTCAGAATGGAGCCGCGCTGAAATCCAACATTCTCATGATTTCCAACTTCGAAAACCCAGGGGTCGTTCAAGTCATTAAACTCATATCGAACAATGCCCGTATAGGGAATCGATTCAAAGAAGCAAGGAACATTCAGGTTAATATGATACTGCAAATCGAGCCAATCGAACAAAGATTTGGTATTCTGCCGTTCCTGCGCAAAAGATATGGAATTGAGTCCCTGTTTTACAAAATCGCCGTCAACTTCAAACGCCTCGACGCTTCCGACCAGATTGTAATAAACCTCAGGTCTAAATTCAGCCAGGTAGTTATTATTGATTCTCACTTCAACCACGGGGGAAGCGCTGCCGTAAGAACCGCTTAATCCGTTTACCAATCTTAGCCTGAGTTTCATTAGAACGTCTAAGTTCGGGCTGGGGACGTCGATAGTCTGTGAAAAACGAGATGCGCCGTCAAAAGTATATGCGTACCATATTCTGCCCGATCCAACGAAATTCGATCTGCCGTAGATAAAGACGTCGCTTTCGTGATAGACTCTCGAAGGCGCGCTGCTGACTGTAGTATCCGGAGCCTGCTCGATATCTATCGCCGCCATGCGCTTGCCGTTGCCCGCCGGATCGATATTAAACCAGTATGTATTCTTCGTATCGTAAGGATTCATCCGGCGCTGCCATGTTAGGCGCTGCCATGTTAGCGCAGTATCCAAATGCCAGCCGCCGGCTTGCTTGCCGTAAAACGCCAGCCAGTCTCCCGAACCGAAAGTTCCGTCTCCGCCGTCATCGACAAATAGGGCGCATTCCTTAAGTCCCACCTGTGCAGGTGCCGAAGGATCGTCGGGCAGGGCAAAGCCGCCCGTCCCAAATAGTTTCAGTTGTGAGGACGGAATGCCGGCGTCCGGAATATTAACGCCTTTACCCCTGATATCCTCATAAGTGAGTCGATAAACGCCTTCGGATTCGATGTGGAATTTGTAGAGAAAACCTTGCGGCCAGGACGGTTCGTCAAAATTCGCGGTGCGGACTCGATTCCATTGTTTTGCCTGATCGACATTGAGTAAAACGCCTTCAGCCAATCGATTGAGTTCATTCGACGAGCGCTGGATGACTTTAATTTCGTTTTTCCGATTTTGATCGACGTTAAAATCGATATCCAGAACAATCCTGGCGGCTAATTCAATCCGCTGAGGATTCGATTTTGAAAGCGCCGGATAAATCGGGATCCGAATAGTGCGGACGCCGGCAAAAGTCCGAATTTGAGGCTTGCCAAGCGTTTGATTAAGGAAATGGGCTGTGGATGTTATTGTCGGATCAGATTCTTGCTGCAAATCTTTATAAACAGGGAAATTGCCGATCCAGGATTTACCGCCTTCGACGGTTGCGACGTTAACTTTAGGATTTGCATAAGGAGGTATGGCGACGGTTAGGATGCGCAGCGGAGTTTCCGGCTGACCGGTTTCGCGTATCAGATCGCAGTTTTTAACCGTAATATGTACGCCGTCATCATCGACCAATACCGGTTCGATGGCTTCGGGCATATATTCTATCCTTAAACCATCGCTGCGGCTGACGATTTTCGTTCCTGCATAAGCCTGCAAGCATAAGACCAGCGCAAGCGCCATAGCCAGGAAACTATTTTTCGACAATTGGAGGATCAGCATTACAACCTGCTAAGTAAAACCAAAACGTTTCAAAAACGAAAAACCGGACAGACGCCCGGATACTGCGGAGTTAGGGGTCGTCTGAGCCTAAAATAAATTAATCCGCTTTACAGAAAAACCCTAACAAATTGTAATGTATTTACCTCCTGAAAACTTACTTTCTTGACTGTATAAAGTACAACTTGAATAAAAACCTGTCAAGCTTTTTAACCGGCATTGGAAAAAACTTTGCACTAAGTTGTACGCTAAGCGCGTACTTTTTGTTGAAACCGGTTTTTGTATTCTGATTTTGAATGATTAAACCTGGAGGTTTGTTCCCTTTATGTGAATAATAATTGAAAAGATTTATAAGAATCCATATAGTAGGGCGGGCGTCCCCACCTGCCAGCCGGCGCTTGGGCAAGGGCGAGAAGGCAGGCAGGGACGCCCGCCCTACCGGCTTAACTCGTTCCCACGCTCCAGCGTGGGAACGAGTTGGTAAGCTGGAGCGTGGGAACGAGTTGGTAATTGGAAACGAGTTGTCAAATGGAACGAGTTGGAAATTTGTACGCTATTTATTGCACATGGCAATAACCGCGGCGAGCAAACTTTCAACACGATTAGAAATCAAACATTTCGCTAAAACAATTTAGTTTGATTTTTATATAAATTAATTCTTTTCTCAGCTAAATTTAAATAGTTTTTATCAATATCATATCCCACATACCTTCTATTGTCCTGAAGCGCTGCAAGGCAGGCGCTGCCACTGCCAACAAAAGGATCAAGAGCTGCGTCGTTCTCGAAAGTATAGAGCTGAATCAGCCGATGCGGCAGTTCTATCGGAAAGGGCGCCGGATGTCCTATTTTTTTGGCGGAGACCGCCGGAAAAGTCCAAATGCTTTTTGTCCATTCTAAGAACTCAGTTTTATTTATGGTATTTTTCTTATTCTCGTTTTTCCTCGAAAAATTATCTTTTGAAAATATAAGTATATATTCATGCACATCCCGCAAAACAGGATTAGCCGCCGACATCCAGCTTCCCCAAGCCGTCGAAGAGCCGGCGCTTGAAGCCTTATTCCAAATAATTTCCCCTCGCATTAGATATCCAATGTTCAGCATTATATCGATAATATAGCTATGCAGGGGAATGTACGGCTTTCGACCCAAGTTTGCTACATTTATGCACGCTCTTCCGCCCGGCGTCAAGACTCTGTATGTCTCTGTAAAAACATTTTTTAACATATTAAGATAGTCTTTTAAGCTTATATCGTTGTCATATTCCTTAGTCGCATTGTAAGGCGGGGATGTAACCATTAAATGGATGCAATTATCAGGCAATTCATCCATGTTTTCGCTGCTCTTGCATATTAATTTATTTTCGATATTTTCCGGCAGAGGATTCTCAATATATTTTACTTCGTTCCCTCTATTTATGCCGTGATATAATTTACTATTGTAAAACTTGGCGGAGTCATGCCCTACTCTGCCGGAAGACCCGAATGAGCTTGTTTTGGTTCCTTTTTTTCGTGTTTCTGTTATTCCGCCCATAGTTCCGTCCACCTCTTTAATGGATTGTAGTCGATATTTTCTTTTTTCCAATTGATTTTAATAGATTTAGTGTTAACATGGTTAACACATTCACTTAGAGCGTCAGGCATAAACTCGATCCCTCTCGGATTTGTGCCTGCTTTAGGGAGTTTTATGTAATGTTTCCTCCCTATACGTTTTAGCGCTTCTAATTGAACGTCCAGTGGAATATAGTGCAGGTATCCGATATCATCCCATATTATCCGAGCAAATAAAATGCTGCATGTTGGCATGTAGTTATCCCGAAAATCTTTAGCAACCTTGGCGTCTACAGTCCAGTTGGCTTTTACGCCAGAAAAGTATTTTCCGGTAATTGTTTTGATTGAAATGGGAACATCAAAGACGATAACGTCGGTTTCTGTTTGAGTTATAGGAATTTCTGCGTTTACATTCTCTTCGCCAAATTTGTAAATTAAAAGCGAAATCAAGATTCTTTCTCGCAGTGAACCAACTTCCATTCCTACTTTCCCTGCTCTTTGACTGTCCAATTCTGCCATTCTGAATAGCTTGGGAAGTTTATTTTGTATCCGTTTAACCGTATTTTTCGAGCTGAACAGTTCAAGTATTCTATTTTCCACTTTTTACCTGTTTAGGACTGAAATTAAAACTTGGCATTTTCCTGAAATATTTCTTCGCATTATTAAAACAAACTTTACCTTTTAAATCGTGATTCATGCGTAATAAGCCTAATTGTGAATTTAAATCGGCTTGTCATGTCATTCCCGACTTCGCTGGAATGACAGAGTGAAGGCTTTTTACGCATGAATCGATCAAAATTCGTTTTTTTACATTTTGTCCTTATCGCCATTCCACTGTTCAAAACCGAAACCGGCTTTTATGAATAGCAGCTAGTCGAGGTATAAACCGGCGGATGCTTATCCAGACAAGGAAATTTTAGAAATATCGATTGTTTTTCGATTTTCATTAGTTTCCACCTATTATGTAGCATTTTGCAATTTAGTTGTAATGTTCCTGAGATGCAATAATTAATTTATGTGTGAAAAGCCTGTCCGTAAATTTTTGGCGGCCTTTTCAACGATCTGAGGATACTTCTCAAAAACGCTAAGGATTTTATTTATAATTGAGTCGTTCAAGCCTCCGATCATTTTTCTTTCTCTTCCGCCTTAGGTTCAAGTTTCTGTATTAGTTTCTCAAATTCCAAAAAGAAAGAATTCAGAATTTTACCTGAGATTTTGGCTGCCGTAGTTTCATCATAAGTGTGCGACGTCAGGTTGCGGCTTATAATCATTTCCATCCAAGCTTCGCCATTTTCAATTAACCCGGCTTTAAACGCTTCACGGGTTGTATCTTTTGAGCCATACAAATCAAACAATCCTTTGTCTTCCAAAAAATCTTTCAAGGTTTTCCACGCTAATTCATGCGTAAATTCAAAAGCTTGAATTAAACCCTGTTCTTCGAGATTAGTAAGTTCACGTTTTCGAGCCAGACTTACTCCTTCCTCAAGTCGGGAAAACGCCTTCTTTAAATTCTGAAAACGCCGCTTCCAGCGCGTATCTTTTTCAAACACTCCAATTCTCCCCGCTTACTATGAATTTGGTCGCTAAAGGTAATGATACCTGGGTGTGCCGCTTTTTCAGAAAACAGGTTCTAGGTCCTTCAAAAATTCATTTGCTTTGCTTCAACGCTCAATATGGAAAGCCGCAAACCCATGCCGCCCTGTCCTGTTGTTTTTCTTATTTAAGCGCTTATGGACGCCTGCCCCATTAAAGGAAATCTGTTATGATCCAAGCAACAATGATAATTATATACTGTATTTCCATTATAAAAGCAAGTCAGATTTTAACAAACGCTTATTACCGCGTGCATGAAAAAGTGTCATTGCGAGTCTGCCTTTAGCAGACTAAGCAATCTCC
>CAZWOY010000185.1:0-7565 GCA_964635255.1 uncultured bacterium | reverse complement strand
CTTATGGAATGCCCGAAGCCGGGCGCGTCGCCATCAGCATCTACGATCTATCCGGTCGCATAGTCGCCGGCTTGGTCGACGGCGAACGAACCGCCGGCTCCCACACCGCAGTCTGGACCGCCGAAGGCGCAGCCAACGGCCTCTACCTGATCAGAATGCAAGCCGGAAGTTTCGAGTCCGTCCGCAAGGTCATGCTGGTTAAGTAAAGTTTACCCTCGGAATGCTGGAGTTATGCTCCGGCATTCCTTGATTTTACATTACTTTGGCGAAGATTTAACCCCCGCTCTTGATTGGGCGGGAGTTTAATATTTTGAGCAATATATTTTATTTATCCTGCATTTTTATCTTGATTTTCAACTTTTAATGTATTATTATTCAAATGATTCCGCTGTATTACGTGCGGAATTAACGCGGCATTTTTCAAGAATACAATAAAAAACAGAAAGAGTAAAAAAATGAAGGTTCTAATTGCCGATGATGAAGATTCCATTCGCGAGCTGCTATCTGGTTTTTTAAAGCATATTGGCGGTTTTAACATATTGAGCGCAGCAAATGGTTCTGAAGCGTTGCAGCTTGTTGAAAGACATTCGCCTGAACTTGTTTTTTTAGATATTAATATGCCTGAGAAAAATGGATTCGATGTGATGGACGAGATAAAAAACAAACCCGATTCACCGTATGTGATAATTATGTCGGGGGATCATTATCAAGATATATGCGAAGCCGAAAAACGGATTCGATCCAAACAGCTTGGGTCGATTGATTTTCTGCCTAAACCTTTCAATTTTCAGCAATTATCAGAGAGAATTAGATTGCTGAAAAAACGATTGGATCTGACTGAACTACCATCCACCACAACCCTTGATTTAAGCAATGTACCGGCAGGCGATTCTTTTATTTGCCATAGCGAAGCCGCCCAGCGCCTGATGCATAAAATCGGCGCGGCGTCTAAAATGCCTCAGGCTACAAGTATTCTTTTATTGGGCGAGACCGGAAGCGGGAAAGAGTACTTTGCGAATATGATCCATAATTTCAGCGCTCTGAAAACCGAGCCGTTTATATGCGTTAATCTTGCCGCAAGCCCGGATACGCTGATAGAGAGTGAGCTATTCGGATATGAACGAGGCGCTTTTACCGGCGCTTATGGTTCTAAAAACGGCAAATTTGAAGAAGCAGGCTGTGGTTCTATACTACTGGACGAAATCGGCGATATTAGTCCGTCGATGCAAGCGAAACTGCTGCGAGCCATCGATTCGCGCGAATATTATCCTGTCGGAAGCAATAAACTTCGGAAAATTCGGGCGAGAATTATGATGGCGACGCATCGCAATTTAACGGAACTGACAAAAAATGGTCAATTTCGAGCAGACTTATACTATAGAGTGTTTTCCTATGTTATTAAGATTCCGCCCTTACGGGTAAGAACACAGGATATTGGAAGCCTTATCGATTATTTTGCCGTTCAGTTTGGGAAGCTGCATGGATTGTCTGCGGTTAAAATACCGATGGAAACATATCGAAGCGCAGAAAATTATTCATGGGAAGGCAATATTCGCGAACTGAAAAATTGGATCGAGCGCGAGATCATCGATAATCCCGATGGATTAATACTTTTTAAACCTATGAGTGGCTTTGCTAAAGACGGTTTGGATAGCGAAAACCACAATAAACCTGAACTATCGGATATTGCCGATTTAAAAAAAGCGAAAGACGCCTTTGCCAGGAAGCATGTCGAGTCTTATTTATCGAGAAACAATGGCGACATGGATTTGACTGCGGATCAGTTGAATGTTAGCAAACGGACTCTGTACCGCATTTTAGAAATAAGGAATAACTTTTGATTTGAATCGGAGTTCATATTGACAAATATGTCAATAGTTAATGTTAAAACTGTCACTCAATTAAAGTTAAATATCATCCTAATATTTCATTAAGTTAATTATTATTATAAACTTAACAGAAATTTCAGATGTTTAAGCAAAATGGCATTATATTTGCCTAAGTACTGTGAAGTGAAATTTAACAAGCTTTCTTTTTTGGCTGTTATTGATCACAAATAAAGTTACTGTTATGTGCATTAAATAGTGTACATAGGCCTGATTGGGTATAGACCAAAAATCGTTCCCACGCTGGAGCATGTGAACGAGTTGGCAATTTGAACGCTATTTATTGCACATAGATAATGGAGAGTTTTTCTTAAAGGAGAGGAGCGGTGAAAAAAATCTTACTCGTAATTCTGGCGCTACTATGCCCAGTCTCAACTGTATTTGCGACTTATCCGGATTGGCCGGATACGACATTAGTTTCATGGAAAGGCGAATCAAATAAAATTTGTCATGAGAAAATGGTCTGGTGTTTACTTAAAAGTACATCTGATTCTTCATCATTTGTATCTTTTATGTCAGCGCACAATGGAAGCATCTGGAAATGGTATGATTTTAGCGATGGAAAGATAAGAGTATGCATCGTTGAATATAACGGAACTAATGATCCTTCGACAGAATCCGGAATTTATCAGGATTCTTGCAGTCAGGTCGAACATGCGACGCCGATATTTTTAGAAATTGAAAGATGTGCTTGGCCTGAGGATACTTTATTAAACGATGCACAATGGTATTTAGAAGTGACCGATGATAATCGCGTCATTTTTGATGGAGACACAGGTGCTTTAGATGCAGATATCAACTGGTTAAAAGTAGTTGATGACGCTCAAAATGGCGGGCTCGAACAGCGCGGTAACGCAAACGTCCGAATTGGATTAATGGACAATGGGTTCGCAACCGACGCCCAAGGGAATTTAAATCATCCGGATTTATCCGGCGATAGGTTTCATTTAACTTACAATTACAATGAAAACGGAAGTTGGCAGGGAACGCACGGCGCGAGTATGGGCAGTTTGATAGCCGCTAACGTCGATGACGACCACGGATTACAGGCCGGTGACGATTGGGGCATGGCGGGAATTAATCCCACCAGTCATTTGTATGTTGCTGCAGACGGAAGCAGGATTCAAATGGCTAGTTTAGCTCTATGTTCACTCGCAACTGCTCATAACTGTAAAATCATAAACTTCAGTGCAGTTACTAGTATGGGAGATGCATGGGAAGCAATTTTTGACCGTCTCATCGAAATGGGTAAAATGCCGCTATTTATCTGCTCAGCCGGTAATATGAGGGAATGGAACGGCGTTAGATATCCTGCAGGAGCTGCATTCTCAGGCTATTCGCAAGTAATCTCGGTCGGCGCGACTAATTGTTTTAAGGAAAAAGCAAGTTTCTCATCGTATGATCCGGGCAGCAATCGAGTAAGTGTATCGGCTCCAGGAACCGCTTATTCAAATTTTTGGCCCGATCCTTCCTTGGGAATTTTACAAGCTTGCGTTTACAATCAGCAGATAGGAGATTACTTTAGATATGCTAGCGGCACCTCGCAATCAACGGCAATAGTGACAGGAGTAGCCAGTCTTGTTCTATCTGCTGCATTTGACGATGGCGACACATTAACGGCATACGAAATTCGGAGGATTCTCGAGAAAACCTCTCGTGACATTAATTCAGCCGATAAACCTGGATTCGATGATGAAATTGGATATGGTCTGATTGATTGTTACGCTGCAGTGACAAATCGCGATCTCTATAATTGGCCTCTGGATGACGATACTTGGCACTGGATTTCATCGAATATTGCCGTCAATGATTCCAATAGACTGGCGTCAAGAATACTCGAGGAATTAATTCTTGATAATGATGACTTCGATAATGGATTAGATGTGTTTAAGTCATGGAATGCAGCGGCGGATAGTGAACTGGTGTATAAACCGAACGATAGAGAGGATGAAATATTCTGGAATGTGCAAAGGATGTACAAGATAAAACTGAACACTGAGCAGGACAAATTTACCGATACTCTTTGGATTTGCGGCAAGGAACAGGATATAACCGCAGATATTACATTGTATGATTCCGGTAATCAAGGAGATGATGGCTGGAATTGGACGGCGTATTATCCTGATTATGAAGCCGCCGCGGAAAATGCGCTAACTTCGATTGCTACAATGGGAGATCCTGATTCTGACCTTTATTTAGCGAAGGGAGGCGATGGGAGCTTTTACACTGTCGATTTCTCTTTCAGTAATTTGACCATGAAGCCAGGCGAAGGCTATATGTTGCAATTGGACGAAGATAGAAACGCGACCCTTAATTATCCGGCTGAAGATCCGGATCAAGGCGATGCATTTTATGCATCGATCGACGATTATCCACAGCATTTCCGGTTCAGAGCAAGAACCGGTGATTTTTTGCCGGCTTTAATCACTGGGATTTTCATTGAAAACAGAACCATAAGCCGGGGAGATGAATTAGGCGTGTTTTTAGATGATACGCTTTGCGTAGGAGCAACAGTAATAAAAGAGGCTTTTCCAATAGGTCTGGCAATCTGGAAGGATGATGAAACCACAAGAGCTGTCGATGGATTTAGATCGATGGATGAACTTACTTTTAAATACTGGGATAGCAGCGAAGGTGAGGAGATCACTCAGTTTAGAATTAATTCCCAGTCGATATGCAACGATCAGAACACTTCCATATTAGTCACAGATCTGAAATTTGATGGTCCAGCAAGAAGAAAGCTCTTACCTGGCGAATATGCTTTAGGTCCTATTTATCCAAATCCATTTAACTCGAGTGCAAAAATTATTTTTGCTGTAGCGAACAATGATTTTGTTAGTTTAAGGTTGTATGATTTGATGGGACATGAGATAAAAGTTCTTTATGAAGGATATTGCATAGCAGGTAAGTACGAACTGACCTTGATTGGGAATGATCTGCCTTCTGGCGTTTATCTTGTGAACCTAAAAACGAATTCTTTTTCTTCAACACATAAATTGGAGGTTCTGCGATGATTTGTCGTAAATCCCTATTGTGGTTTCTAACGGTCATTATATTCTATTTTTGCTATTGTAATTCGGTTTACGGGCAATGGATTACGGGTTTAGACTATCGACCGGAAAATCCCTCGCCGAATGATAATGTGATATTGTCAGTAAATGGCGCTTTCGCTCACTTTGACGGATTTGAATGGGTTGATTGGTCTGTAAATCAGGATGGCAGGCAAATTGCGGTCGATTTGATTTGCCGCCAATTAGAATTTGGTCATGCCGAAATAGGACCTTTCGAATTAGATATCGTGCTTGGGAGGCTAGAGCCTGGCGATAACTCTGTTACGGTAAGAATTTTCGTCGTTTTCGATGATAATATGCAACTAACTAACCAACAGCAAATTGTCATACCGGTAGAAAACGACGGTTATGAACTGAATATCCGCCTAGCCGAAGGATGGAACATTATATCCCTGAACATCGTCCCATCCGATGAATTCTGGGAAAACGACGAAGGTCCTGACGTGGTTCGCATGTTGAACCAAATTCGAATAAATGAAGAAAACCACAATGTTCAAATTTTTAAAGATGAAGACGGTCGATTCTATTTACCTGAATGGGGTTTTTTAAACATACCGCATTGGGACTTAGATCAAGCTTATCAAATTAAAGTCAGAGAGGAATGCAGGCTTAGTTATTTGGGCGAGTTAATTCCCTTTAACAGACGCATACCGGTACAAGAAGGATGGAATCTAATTCCTTACTATCCTACTTATAATTTGGATGCTTCCATTCCTAATTACTATGTAGTTTCGCTTGTACTGGATAATGTTATCCAAGCCAAAAACAACGCTGGCGAATTTTTAATTCCGGCATGGCGTTTCTCTAATATGTCGCCGTGGCGGGAAGGCGAAGGCTACCAAATCAAAGTCGATCAGGATTTGATTATGACTTATCCCGAGCCGGTTAGACAGGGAAATGAAGGGCGTTTTTGTAAATCGAAGGCTGGCATGCCTCCACTATCAGACAAAAATATGAGCGTCCTCGTTTTAAATATTCTGAACTCTGACTTAAATGTTAAAAAAAGCAAATTGGCAGCTTTCAACCTTTCAGGTTTATGCGTTGGAAAAGCCTATCTGAAGGGCTTGCCGCCTTATGGTTTAGCCGTTTGGGGAGACGACGAGACAACTGAAGAAATTGATGGTTTACAAGAGGGTGAAGCGTTTACATTAGCGTTTATTGAAGAGGATGAAGCTGATTTCAAGGATCTCGAAATCCTTGGAATACGAGAAGGTTCCGGACTGATCTATGCAACGAACGGCTTATCGGTAGTCGAGACGGCCGTAAAGCCGGAAATTCCGGACAATCATTACCTGTCGAACGCCTACCCGAACCCGTTCAACAACGTAACCCGCATCGCTTATGGAATGCCCGAAGCCGGGCGCGTCGCCATCAGCATCTACGATCTATCCGGCCGCATAATCGCCGGCTTGGTCGACGGCGAACGAACCGCCGGCTCCCACACCGCAGTCTGGAACGCCGAAGGCGCATCCAACGGCCTCTACCTGATCAGAATGCAAGCCGGAGGCTTCGAGTCCGTCCGCAAGGTCATGCTGATTAAGTGAGAGTGACCTTTTAGCGGTATTGGTAAGTAATATTTCGTCATCCCGAAATTTCGGGATGACGAAATATACAATTATAACCTATAATAAAGGCTCAATTGCGTCCACAAACACCTGCTTGTCTCGATAACCGACGTAACTGTCGCGGATATAGCCTTCCTTGTCAATTACGAAAGTGTAAGGAATGCCGCCGCGTTCGGCCGGGGGCAGGTAGGACTGGTAAATTGCCGATGGATTGAGAATGAATTGCCCCGGATATGCCTTTTCCAGCAGGAACCGGTTAAACATAATCAACTGCTCGCCGCTGGGTTCAAATCCTTCCAGGCGGCTGACGTCGATATCAAGGTTTATGTCCGCAAACCTGTCAGCTTCATACAAATTAACCGATTTGATTAATTCATTTAATACGCGAACGAATGCTTCGCTGTTCGTAAAAGCTTCGGTGGACAGCTTGCCTTCAATAAATTCAGAAACCTTATCCTGTCCTTGCTTGACTTTTTCGGAAAACTTATCTGTATCGACGAATGACGTTTCAGTAAAAAGCGTTTCTTTTTCTTCAATCAATACCGGATATTCGATGGGCGTTTTTTCCATGAATTGAACTACAGCCGGTTTGCCGCCCTGATCGACCGAAACGCCAATCATCTGGAATCCTTTATCGCCATACTCATTTGTCAATTCATTGAAATGAGGAATTTCCCTCACGCACGGCGGGCACCAGGTCGCCCAGAAGTCAACGATAACAACCTTGCCCCTAAAGTCGGATAGGCGCACTGTGGCGCCGTCCATGTCGCGCAGCGCAAAATCGGCGGCTTTAATGTACTCGCCTGATTTTTCGCTGTTTGATGCAGTCTCTGCATCCATCGATTGTGTTTTGCTTTGCGCTGTTTCAGTTTTATTCTCAGAACTGCCCCAGTTGACAAAACCAACTGAAGCCAATAAAACTGACAGTGCGATTATGCTAAAAATTTTCATGTATCTCCTTTAAAGTTCTTGTCGTTTGGTTTTATGTCTTATTACTACGTGCATGAAAAAGTGTCATTGCGAGTCTGCCTTTAGCAGACTAA
>CAZWOY010000184.1:0-7601 GCA_964635255.1 uncultured bacterium | reverse complement strand
TTCTCAACCTTGCACGGACGCGCTGGCAGGCAGGGACGCCTGCCCTACCGGTAGAATTTTCTATTTTCCCAGCAATGAATATCAAAACCTGTGCGAAATCGAACACTGGCGTCGAAAAACAGGACAGTTCTATTGATATGCATTCTCTGTTTTATGATGCTTGACAAACTCCTGAAGAGAAGGTATATTCAATTTGCTGGTTTGTTTGTTTTTTATGGAGACATTTGTAACATAATGCACGCCTGTGGAGTCCATTACCGATATAAACTGGTATGCATCAGCAACTCCGAAATTTGGTTTAAATTTACATAGAGGTTTTTCATGAAGCATTTGCTTGCACTTTTCCTTGTTTTTGTCCTCGTATTTTCGCTAAATGCGACCCCGTCGGAAAACGCGGCGCCGGACAACGGGCTTGCCGATAAAAATTCCGACATGAGGATAAAGCAACCCGACCGAGCGCCTTTGCGCGACGATCCAAACGACGTTGAAGTTTTTATCGAAGGTTTTGAAGAGGGCATGGGCGATTGGGTTTCGACTGATTTGACCAACCCTGACACTTCATGGCACAAAAGCGATTTTCTTGGCGAGGAAGACGATCTTGCCTGGTGGTGCGGCGATACGTTGGAAGGATATGAGGATGATCCGGTCGGATATGACAATTCTTGGCTGCAATATTTGGATACGCCCGTTCTCGATCTTTCAGGCGCCGAAGACGGTCTTACGATGACCTTTTCTTCTTACTGGCTGCTCGAGGATCCGCGCCGGGTGCCCCCGCGCCAGCCAATTGACGGTTGGGACGGCTGGCTGGTTATGATTTCTGAAGACGGCGGCGAGAATTTCGAACCGATACGACCGGAATCGCCTGAATACCACGCGGATAGGATATCGGCTGCCGAGAACTGGTGGGATCTTGGTCCTACGCCCGGCTGGGTGTTTGAATCGGGCGATTGGGACGCTCAAAACGACACTACGCCCGAACCCGATTGGGTGGACGTTGAATTCGACCTATCCGATTATGCCGCAGAAGATATAGTCATTCGGTTTGCGCTGATTTCCGACCGCGCCGTAGCCGCCCCGTGGAATTATTACCTGCGCAACAGCGGCGTCATAATCGACGACCTTGTGATTCAAGATGGACAGGAGAATATATTTCTTTTCAATAACGCCGACGATGATCCCGTTCCGGAGGAGCTAATCCCGCGCCGCGGACCAGGATTCGGCGACTATTGGGAAATTGTGGAAGGCGAGAGCCATTCGGGACAGTTTTCAATGCATAACGATCCGGCGTATAACTCATTGCAGAACGCGCTTGATTCGCCGCCTTTCGAAGTCCCTGAGGACATTAACGTCTTCTTCCAGTTCTGGGTTTACTGCAATCTCGAGGACGCCGATGGGGACGGGAACAATCAACTGGAAGACTTTTATCAGGTTTTCCTTTCCGATGATGAAGGCGAAACCTGGCAATGGCAGGCGACAGCTTACAACCGAACCGGCGGCGATGATTGGGCGCATTATGTGCCTGGAACGCCCTACGGAGATGCTAATATCGATCTGGATTTAACCGAATGGGCGGGGCAAACCGTCCAACTGCGCTGGCTGTTCCGAACAGATCATAACGATGACGGCGGTGTAGGCGAAGGCTTGTTTATCGACGATATCGAGGTGTTAGGCGTCGATCGCCAGGCGGTTGACGCCGGAATGACCAACCTGATACTGCCCTTCCCGACCACGGTCGGTCATCGCACTGAAGATTTCAGAGTCACCGTTCATAATTGGGGCCTGCGCCCGTTGGATGCGATCTGGGCCGTCTGGGGCTGGGAATCTGCCGAAGGCGGCAGAACCTATCCCATCGTCCCGCGTCCGGCGCTTGAAACCGACGAATCGGAAGAAATTTCTTTAACCGATTACGCCGACCGGCGCGTGCCCGGTTGGACCCCGACAGCGCCGGGGCTTTATCCGGTTTGGGCAATGACGACCGTAGGTTCGAACACTCCCGGCGATCCCGACGATGACGATATGTCGCCCGAAAATGACAGCGTCGGTTTTGCCGGCGTCGAAGTGATGCCAGAAGGTATTTTTGAGCTCGGTTTCGATAACCGGTCCACGCAGTATGCATACAGGTTTAACGAGGATGAAGGTCCCGCAGCTCGTTTTACCGTCGATATGACAGGCAATGAATCAGGCGTCCTGGCGCAGGTCAAATTCCTGTTTAATGGTTTGGAAGAGAACACGAATTTCAATCTTCATATTTTTGGCGAAGGCGAAGAGGAAAACATCCCGGGCGAGCGGCTATTACAAATGGACGTCGAATTGCCCGCGGAACAAACATTCCCGAACTGGTTCACGCTCCCGTTATGGAACCAGGAAAACCCGATCGAAGTGACCGGGGATTTCTGGGTTTGGGTTGAACTTCAGCAGGATACCATTCCTATGATCGTGGGCGATGAAATGGTTGCCGGCGAAGGCAGGTATTTCCGCTATGACGGCAATCAAGCCGAAGCGTTCCAGGCGGATCTGATGATTAGGCCAACAGTAGCGCCGGAGCCGATTATGGCGGCGGCTATACAGGCCTCCTCAAATGCGATCGATTTCGGCGAAGTGCCTGAAAATGAATTCGCTATTCGCGAGGTCAGTCTATTCTCTACTGGTTTCGAACCGCTGATAATCACGAATATAACTACAGAAAGCGAAGTGTTCGATGTTAATTTCCCTGGCGAGACTACTTTGAATTTTACCGAATCCATGACGATTGAGATTCTCTTTGAACCGGGAGAAGTGGGATTTTTTGAGGATGTGCTGGTTTTCGATTGCAATGCTGATGAAACGCCCCGCGTCGATCTTATCGGCAGCGGCGCGATGGACGTTCCCGGCGAAAACGCCCCGCAGCCGATAGAATTCGGACTAGCCGAACCGTATCCGAATCCGTTCAACAATGCGACGCGGATTAACTTCAGCCTCGACAAGCCGGGCCGAGCCATGATTTCGCTGTACGACCTTGCAGGCAGAAATGTGGACACAATCGTAGATAGACAATATTCAACCGGTTCCTACGCCGCAACCTATTCAAACAATACCTTGCCGGCGGGAGTGTACCTCCTGAAACTGGAAGCCGGATCGAAATCGGCGGTTAAAAAGTTGATTTTGATGAAGTAAGGGAGAAAGTAGTATTATTATAAGCGCCGGCATAAAACTGCCGGCGCTTATATACCTCTGCTGCAAAATTGTTAAAAAAATGCCGCTAATTAAAACTCAAAAGACTGTAGATAAGAAAAACGCTTCACTGAAGAATTTTTCGTTCATTAGAAACGCTTGGACTGTTTCAATTCGAAATAAGAACCGGCAGGTGAAAGAAATGGCTTGTCAAATACTTACTATTCTAAGAAACACGCTCTCAAATCTCGAAAATCAGAATTATAATATAAGTCCTTTGCCATCACTTCATGCATTTAACGCAGCGGATGAATCGATTACAATCGAATGGATTTTCGAAGAATTCAGGATAGGATTTACAATTGAATTTGATCCTGAAGAATCAGGCTGGTATTTGATTTCCAGCGAGAATTTCGGCGCGATTACCGCTTCGGGAAATCTTGCAGAAATCAATCTTGAATTGATTATAGAATGGCTATCCCTATTCGCAATAAAACATTCGCACAATGGAACTTCCAAGTAATTGTATTAAAGGCGTTTCAATTCAAGATCAATTAATAGACAGCGATGTTGCAGCGCCATTGCTGTTTTATTTTGACATGAATAGTAAAAGAGAAGATGGATTTTGCGAGCAATCTATCAATTGGGAAGATGATAACGAAGTTATAGATTTTACATTACAACAAAAGAAATTTGATAGTAAACTGCAATTCAAAATAGGCGCAGCAATATTACCAAGAATCGAGATAGATAATCTTAACAAAAGAGATGCAATCAAAAATCTATTATCCTATGAAAGACAACCATTGGCTGAAAATCCTTATCATGGAAATATCCTTTTGAAAGCAGATGTTGAAAAACGAAAGATGAAATTGATTGCGGCGGGAATGGCGTTAGCAGTATCGAAAATAATAGAGCAAAAAGATTATTACTTTTAAAAATCAGTCCGAAAATACTTGTAACAAGGAAACAACCGAATTAAGAAATTAGAATCTTTTCCGTACCCCAGCATAGGTTCGAGATGGAAGACAATCAATTTTTACCTTGAAAATTCAAACCGAAGCTTGTAATTTTCAAGGTAAAACAGTTGGTTCTAATTGTCAAGTAAATGGATAAAATATCTAATCGCATCCTAAACTGAACGGGACTTTTACTGCGAAGCAGGACTAAAAACTTGAGTTATATCCTGTGAAAAACAGTTGACTCGGCTAATAGAATTGCTTAAATTGATTACGGTTTCCGCCGTTTCTAAAGAACAGTTCGAAAAAAGTCTGTGTAAGATTGATTTAAGGGAGTCTTGATATGTTTGTCGAAATGAGAAACTGTGATACAATCCAAAAATATTTCCAGCTTCCAGGAAAGCTTTGGGCGAGTTTGGTCTTTGGCGTAATTATAATGAGCTTCGTCATCTTGCCGATGTATTATCCAGTCCTGGGACAGCTTGGGATGGGAGTGCACGGCAGGAAAATCTATCAGGAGATGGATATTGAATTGACTCGGGAATCTCTCAGCGGCTACCTCTCCTGCGCTCCGCTTTCCGAAGACCGCTTCGGTTTCATCTGGGTGCAGAGCGACTTTGACGGCGTCCGCCGCGCGCACCTGCAAATCGTGTCGGATGACCAGCAGCTAACCTTCCCCGATAATCCCCCCGCCTTAAGCCTGAACAACCACTGCATCCGCGCCGAAATCTGCCGGGCTCCGATTGGCGGAGCTTATATAGGCTGGGCTGAAATAATTGGCGACGAACGATGGCGGATTATGCTGCAACGGGTGTTCGATAATGGATCGCCGGTGTGGCGGCGCGGTGGCATTGAGGTGATAGAATTAACCGGACGCTACCCGCCCGGGTATAGAATCCATCTCTCTTCCGAAGGGAATTGTTTCGTCGAAATTATGGATCCCAGCCACATCGACGGTGATATCGTTTTTGCCTTCGACCGCCATGGCCGGCTTCTGGATGGTTGGCCATTTAGAGGGTATGGATTTTATAATTTGATTCCAGACAATGAGGGAGGGTTCTGGTTTCAAATTTCCAATGGGATTAATGAAAACAGAAACTATCGCGTAGGCAATGACGGCCGTATTGTCGACGGGTACCCCCTAATTCTGGAATCACCGGAGGATGGATATCGGGATATAGGTTTTCAGGTTAGCGATGACCATATTTTCTCCTTCTGGACAGCAGAAGTAGATCAACCGACAATTGTCGGGGTGTACGATTTTTCAGGCGAGCTGCAGCGATTCGATAACTTGATTGCTGGATATAATGACGAACGCGCTGATTTTATCTCAATGAGCCACCATGTTATGCCAGACAACCGGATTGTAGTTGTTTATAATCACATCGATCATTATCAGCATCGCTACGGGAATGGCCATCATTTTTATGATCCTCTGTATGCACCGCGAATAATCTGTTATGCCCCATTTGAGGAGAACCGGTTCCCGTTCGGCAGAGATGAGCTGATTTCAATTGGCAACCGCGACTCATGGGGTAAGTATTATCAGATAGACTTGGTAGGCGGGAATTACTTTATTGGGAACAATGCGTTCGACCCCGACGGACAGCGGATTTGGGGAGGATATCCAGCCTTAAATGGCGGATTGTACCCAATCGATGACAAAGCCTGGGTGTTCGGTGGTAACGACTGGGGATGGAGTTGTCAACCGTTTTTCGCATACCAAATAAACGATAGAGCACTCCGTGAAAACGAAGCCGAAATCGTCGATCTGGTTCCCAATCAGCGTGTTCGGGGCAGAACATGGGTATTCCCAACCGCTAACGGCGGCTGCGATATCCTGATGATGGACAATTATCGCGGACTCATCGGCCAGCATATCGACGCTGAAGGCTTTCTTAGTTCCAGTCTGGCGGCGAGGACGCTTGAACCGCTTTGTGTGAACAGCTATTATAATAAATATTCATCCGGATCATTTGCCAATTCACACTGGGTAGCGATTAGAGTCGGCGGCAGGCGAGATATTAACCTGGTTGTCCTCGACAACGACGGCAGCGTTCAATCGTCGGTCAGTCACGATTTCTCACAGGAAGGCAACCGGATGACCGATTACACCAGTCCTGTAGGCAACGGTCGCGACCGTTTGGTTTCAGTATTCAGAAATGGGGAAAACGATAGAATTCGATTGGTTGAATTCAATCAATCAGGCGAAATAATCAGAACTGTCGAACGAGATCTGGAACTCCCAAGGCTGTTTGATTACTGGCCCGGGCAGGGCTGGCTCTATTTAGACCGTATTCCGGATTCGGATTACTGGCGCGCCAATCTGATCGATGACGACCTGAATATCCGTTGGCGAAGGGAAATTAATTACCGTGGCGGCGATGACCGTCAAAACAAGCCCGATCATGTTGCTTTTTATGACACTACCGCAACCGTTTACTGGTTCGACCGGCGGTCGCGGATGATTCGGGCGGAAATCGGCGCTTCATCAACGCCGCTGCGCAGCGACAGCCTCTACTTTTTCAGCGATGATAACGCCGACCGGAGCAGCATCGGCAAGCTGCGAATCGCATCTGACGGAGGATGGTGGGCGATGGTTGAAGGCAGCGGGCGGCTCCAGAAGATTACTTATGACGGAAACAAGGTATTTGGCGACAGCGGTTTGGTTCTGGTCAATAGTATCCTCCACTTCCGCCTGCTCCCTGATAATGAAGGCGGAGTGTGGACTATCTGGCGCAGGCGCAATGAATCAAGAATACGAGCCATTCATTTTAACGCCGCCGGTGAAAAGGTAAGTGATAATTATCCTGATGACGGCCTGGACATTTTCAACAATGACAGGATGGGGCTGGAAAGCGCGGCTTTTGATCCTAATACGGGAAATGTCTGGGTATTGGCTGAGCGTTCCGAATATTTACATCATGACGTCGCATCCCGGGACCTCTGGATACAAATTGTCGGCGAGAACGTGGTCAATGCTCCTGGCGTTGATCCTGCGCGCGCATATAGTTTTGCCCTCAGCCCCGCTTATCCCAATCCTTTCAATGCAGCGACCGTTATTCCCTTCTCGCTTCCCGACCGCGGCTTTGCGTCTTTGCAGGTCTATGATTTAAAAGGACGGCTGGTGCAGGATATTTCGCCCCCAGATATCTTTAATCCAGGATTGCATAAAATAGTCTGGAACGCCCGAACGCTCTCGACCGGCGTCTATTTCATCCGGCTTGAAAGCGAGGGAAAAATAGCGGTCAGGCGGGCTTATTTGGCGAAATAATGTGCATATTACTCCGCGCACTAAAAAGTGTCATTGCGAGTCTGCCTTTAGCAGACTAAGCAATCTCCAGACGTCTTGATATTGCTTAGAATTCCTAATCCAGCGGATTTCGTTAAATGACAACTATTTTCTGCACGTAGTAGTATTACTACGTGCAGAAAATAGTGTCATTGCGAGTCTGCCTTTAGCAGACTAAGCAATCTGCTAACATCTTGACA